>NZ_PPXX01000099.1 GCF_021655075.1 Clostridium sp. Cult2 | reverse complement strand
AAGGGTGATCGTTTGTTCCGGCATATTGCGATTCACGGAAGGCAACAAAACATATTGATACAACAAAAACAACGGCAGAAGAATGGCAGCGGCCGTGCGAGTAAAATTCCAAACTTTTTCTCTGAAAGTCAAAAACGCAATTTTTCGCGACAACGTATCCCATGCAGCTGAAACATCGATACTTTTTTGCTTTCTGTAATTCTCCGAAAGGCGATAAAGATGACTTATCTCCTGAAATTTTACACGAAATTCGGGAGAGGATTGAAGCAATTCCTCAACACGTTTTCTTTCATCCGGCGATAAGTTGCCATCGAGATAAGAAAAAATTTGCGACTCATCAAAAATTTCACTCATGTTCTTGTTCTACCTGATAAAATGGATTTACTTTATACTTTTGACTAAATTTATTGAACTCTTCTAAAATGCCAACTTTCTTAATAGACGAACGAATCGAGAAACACCCTATTGAAAATAACTTTATTTATATATCTTTAACACAGATCACGTAAAAAATGGCAAAAAAGAAGAAGGAGAGGAAAATAATCTTTGAGTTCTATCCGTAATAGGACCAATGCTTTACTGATATACGATTCAACGGTTTTAGGCGAAATCTGCATCTTTCCCGCAATTTGATCATACGTCATATCTTTAAAACGACTCATTTCGAAAGCCTGTCTGATGTTATCGGGCAATTTATCCAACGC
>NZ_PPXX01000098.1 GCF_021655075.1 Clostridium sp. Cult2 | reverse complement strand
AGAAACAAATGGGGGTGATATCATAGTCAACATTAAAATTGTAGTAAGTATTTTTTTATACTTACTATTAGTAAAGCTAATATATATAGAAACAGCTATAGATAAAATAGTAGATATTAAAGTAGTTAATATTGCAACAAAAAGGCTACTTTTAAGTAATACAATATTTTTATTTAATAAACTCTTATAAATATCCAATGTGAACTTTCCTTCAACAAAAAAACTTTTACTAACAACAGCTATCATCGGATAAAAAACAAATAATAGGACAAGTATAAAAATTATTATAAGAATTAATTTATCAATAAAATCTAAAAAAGGGGTATCTATTCTATTAGATACCCTATTATTTTCTATTTTCATATTATTTGTCACCTACGAGTTCTGCCCATTTTTCGAGTATTCGTTCTCTATCCTTTCCAAATGATGATAAATCTTGTTTAATAAGCTTTTCTTTAGGTACGCCTAAATCATAGCCTTCTACCCCAGGTTTAACCATTTGTGCTCCATCTTTACCATCTATTTGGGCAAGAATTTGCTGATTTTCTTTTGAAAGCATAAAGTCTATAAAGGCCTTTGCACCTTCTAAATTTTGGCTGTTTTTGAATATGGCAACCCCTTCAGGTACCCATGGTATACCATCTTGTGGAAATACAACTTCTACATTTTGTTCCTCTTGAAGATCAAAGGCTGATTTATCAGCTGGAATAATTCCTATGGCAAATTCACCTTCCATAGTCTTTAATTGTGGGTCTTTACCTCTCTTTGCATAATAAGGAATGTTTTTATTCATTTCTTCAAAGAATTTCCATCCTTCTTCTTCGCCCATCAATTGTAACAATCCATTTACAGCAGCATAATTAGTTCCTGAGATAGCTGGATTAGACATTATTATTTCATCTTTATATTCGGGGTTTGTTAAATCTTTCCAACTAGTTGGCATTGGAAGATTTTTTTCTTCTAATATATCTTTGTTAACTAATAATCCAACAATAGTAAGACCTTTTCCAATCCAATATCCTTCAGGGTCTTTAAACTCTACAGGTATATCTTCTGATTCCTTTGATATATAAGATTCAAGTAACCCTTCCTCCTTAGCTTGCATAAAAGCATCTAAACCTCCACCAAACCATACATCAGCCATAGGTTTACCTTCTTCTGCTCTTACTCTTGATAAAAGTTCTCCAGATGACATTGATATAAACTCTACTTTAACTCCCGTTTCATCGGTAAATTTATCGAAGAATTCCTTGTAAGACTCTGATGTAGCCACAATATTTAAGGTTGTGCCTGTTAAATCAACTTTTTCCTCATTTTTTGTTTCTCCTTGTTCCTCTGGTTCTTCATTAGGTGTTTCAGTTTTTTCACAAGCAGCTAATGATAAAACCATTGAAAAGATTAATAATAATATAAGTATTTTGCTAGTTCTTTTCATGTTTTTCCCTCCATTTCTATATTTCCTCGAATATTATAACATATTAAACAAAAACATTAACATGTATTAATATTTTTCATAGCATCCTCATCTACTATTGTATTTATCTATACCAGATTAATATATAGAATTATGTGGTATTATTTAATTAACATTATAAATGGAGGCAGAAATGTAATGATAATTGACACTCATGTACATGAAAATAAATATTCTTCAGACAGTTTCATTGATTTAAAGAAAGCAATCGATATGGCTAAATTAATAGGTCTTGATGGAATGTGTATAACTAACCATGACAATAACCATCTGAGAAAAGACTTAGGGGATTATGTAAAGATTAATGGAATTTTAGTAATCGTCGGTGCAGAAGTCCTTACTCATCAAGGAGATATATTAGTTTTCGGCCTAAAAGACATTCCTAAGGAAAAAATTCACGCTGAAGAACTACTAAAACTTGTAAGAAAACATAAGGGTGTGGCAATTGCTGCTCATCCTTTTAGAAATAACAATAGAGGGCTAGAAAATCATTTACATGAAGTAGCAGACCTATTGCATGGTGTTGAATCCTTTAATGGAAGCACTTACTCTTATCACAACCTATATGCTTATGCTACAGCTACCCAATTAGGATTACCTTCCTTTGGTGCTAGCGATGCCCATGTATTAGATAGAATTGGTAAATACGCAACTAAATTTTATGATGGCATCAGAGATGATAAAGATTTTATTGAAGCTGTTAAAGCTAAAACTTTCCATCCTGTCATGAGAAAAGATGGTAATTTTGTAGACTTTGATTATTCTTATGAAGAAGTATTACCAAAAGAAAAAATAGCAAGTTTTAAACAAAAATAACTATTTAACCCCCATAAATTAATTTAAGGGGTTTTTTTATTCAATTTCCTTCCTGGTTTATTGTTTCTTATATAAATTGGGTATATATACTTAAATATAAAATGGAGGGGTTTGAATTGTTAGATATCAAAATATTTTCTGATTTTGCATGTCCTTTCTGTTTCATAGCTACAGGTATTTTTGACAAAATGAAAGAAGATGGTATAAACTTTATAGTGGAATGGATCCCATATGAAATGCATCCAGATATTCCGTTAGAAGGAAGAAGCGTTGAAGGAAAACATCCAAAAGGCTATGCAGAAAAAATGTATGAAATGCTAAGCAAATTAGGTGCAGAACATGGTATTGAATACAAAATTCAAGAAAAAGATTATAATACTCACAGAGCCCTTTTAGCAGGGGAATATGCTAAATCAGTTGGTAAATATGATGAGTTTTCTAAAATGGTATTTAAAGCTTATTTTACAGATTTAAAAAATATAGGAGATAAAAATATTCTTGACGGTATAGCAGAAAAAACTGGACTAAATGTTTTAGAGATGAATAAACTTATCGATACTGGAGAATATAATAAAAATTTAGATCTGGCAAAGGAGTTAACAAATAAGTTTGAAGTAGAAGGTACTCCTACTTTTGTAATTAATAATAAGCACAAAATGATTGGAGTTAGACCTTATGAACAGATAAAAAGGTCTTTCTTAGCATATGAATAACGCAACCTCCTAAAGTGTTAACCCTTTAGGAGGTCTTTTTTTTGAACAGTTTTATATTTTAATTCATCTTTAGAATAATACCTATTAATTGCACTATTAACTATTTTCATAATCAATCCATTATAACCTAACCTAGATGCTTCAGCCATTTTTGTTAAATCGCTATGTCCTTTCATAAGACCTGGTAGAGAATTTATTTCTAATACATAAGGAATATTGTCCTTCAATCTAATATCAACCCTTGCATAGTCACGCATTCCCAAAGCATTGTAGGCTTTTAATGCTACTTTCTCAATTCTCTTTTTAGTTTCCCTTGTCAATTTAGCAGGAATATGAAAAAGTGTCTTGTCCCCATAATGGAATTTAACTTCAAAACTATAAATATTATTTAAATAATCTGGAAGATTTGAAAAATCCACTTCTAATATTGGAAGAACAGTCAAGTTGTTACCATTACCTAGAACTCCTACTGTAAGTTCCCTGCCCTCAATATATTCAGTTATCATTATGGGTGGATTATATATTTTTAAATCTTCTTTAATTTTTTCAACTAATTCATCCCCATTGAATACAAGGCTATTTTCATGTATACCCCTACTAGAGCCTTCATCTTTAGGCTTTACTAAGACTGGATAGTCAACATTTAAGTTCTTTATTTCTTCTATATTGTAAACATGGGTAAACTTTGGTGTAGGAATTTTAGCTTCTTGAAACAGTTTGCATGAATAGATTTTATTATAAGCAAGTCCATGTCCTAGAGGCGAAGAACTTGTATAGGGAATACCAGCATATTCTAAGGCTGCTGGTAATTGAGAAAGCCTTGCATCTCCTTTGATTCCATTACATAGATTAAAAACCAAATCTACTTTTTCTTTTTTTAATTTAGAAATTAAATTTTCATCAAATACTAAATCTATACAATTAAACTTCTTTGATAGTACTTCTTTTATCCCCTTAATGGTCTTTTTCTTTTGTTTATCTTCCATTATCCCCTCTTCTGTAGGTAATATTTCAAACCTTGGCTTATCAGTAACTACAGCCACCTTCACAAATAAACATCTCCTTTAATCTATTTATTATAAATAAAATAAGAGACGCCTCTATTTAAAATGCCTCCCTTTCCATTATATAGTATTTATAAAAATATTACAAAAGCCACTACCCTGTTCTGGTAATGGCTTTCTAACTAATTAGTATCTAATGCTATAGGAAGTCTACTTATTAACACCTTAGTCATATATGCATACAAAGGTATATTGACTAATTGACTGATTATCCTAGTAGGAAGAATAGTTACTAAAGGTATACCAAATAATGTTTTCATAAAGTATGCCCACATTACTATAGAGGTAGTAACTTGTCCTATAGCTATTGCTAATAGAAGTTTCCAAAATGAAGTTCTACATTCTTTATCCTTGCATCTAATCATAACAAGCCCGGGTATTACTCCCGTTAAAGCTGCTGATAGAGTAAAATGTGGCATATATGGGCCCATGGGACTAACTATCATTCCTACTATATCACCAACAGCCCCAACGACTCCACCAGCAACTGGACCAAAAACTATTCCAGCAAAGATGATTGGAAATCCTCCAAACCCTATTCGAACAATTTCAGTCCCTCCACCGCCAATTCTAATGCTGCCAATTCTTGATAACACAACATTTAATGCAACCAACAAGGCATAATAGGCGATATTTTTAGGATTAAATTTTTTCATAAAAATAGCCTCCTTTCATTAAATGATATGACAGAACTGCCACACCAAGAAAGTAGACTATTCAGGATGTGTCAGCGAACGCGATAGGTTTAACGCAAGCTAAAAATAGCTCTTCGTTTAGAGGCAACGTCCCATCCTCTAACACTTTACGCAAACTATCTACTCTGCCATTGATTAATTTAACTTTTACAATTAACAAAGATGTTAACATCTATAGTATATCTAATAATTGTAAAAATTTCAAGTTGTTTTATTCCTATTTATTCTTCTAACCTGTATATGCTTTCTTTAATATATTGATAATTTGCTCATTTTTGATTTTAATTGGATTGGATTTTGTGCAAAGATCTTCCATAGCAATATTACTCATTTCCTCCAAACTCTTGTAAAATATGACGCTATCAATATTTGCTTCTTTTAATGTAGCAGGTATATTAAGCTTATCCTTTAAAATTTTTATACCTTCTATTAAACTGACAACTCCTTTTCTAGGTGTTGAATGGGGAAACCCCAATGATTTAGATATATGTCTATATTTTTTTGATGTTTTACTATTTGATACTCTATCTAATTCTGAATTAAATTCTACCACATAGGGAAGTAATATGCCATTAATCCTCCCATGGGGAATGCCAAATCGAGCACCTATTATGTGGGCAATACTATGATTAACTCCTAACCCAGAATTAGTAAAAGCTATTCCTGCCATACAAGAAGCAATTTGCATTTTTTCCCTTGCTTCTAAATCTTTTTCATTATAATAGGCCCTTAACAAATAACTAAATACGTATTTAATGGCTTTCTCTGCATAAGTATCCGTATAATCTGATGCATTTATGGCTACATAAGCTTCTATGGCATGAGTTAAAACATCAAAACCTGTATCTGCAATAACATGTGAAGGAATTGTTTTCGTAAATTGATTATCTAAAATAGCTATATCAGGAATCATTCTATTATCCATTATTGGAATTTTTCTTTCAGTTTTTGTATCTGTTAATACTGAATAACTAGTAACCTCAGAACCTGTACCGCTAGTAGTTGGTATTGCAATCAATGAAGGTTTTTTTATTAAATCCCTATCAATAAGTTTTTCCAATGTTAATAAATAATAATATAAAATTGCTTTTCCAGTATCTATAACAGAACCACCACCTAATGCGATAATTGTATCAGACCTAAAACCAATAAATTCCTCTAATCCCTTATATACACTTTCTAAAGATGGATTTTCTGCTACATCATTGAATAGACACCAATCAATGCTTTTTTTATCTAAAATATATGTTATTTCTGCCAAATTTCCTAGTTTAATCATTACATTATCTGTTACAATAAAAGCCTTCTTTATATTAATATCTTTTAGCCTTTGGATTGAATCTAAACCATAGTAAATATCCGTCTTTAGGTTAAAATTTCTCATAGCAATTCCTCCAACTATCCATATCAAGAATAGATATATTAGCTCTCTTGAGTTTGTTCCACTCTTCTATTAGCAATAAAAATTGCAAGTATAACTGCTGTAATTCCTGCAGTTAATTTACCTGCCACCATTGGAAATATCATATCCTTTGCAACGCCAGCAGTAAATCCTAAATGATCACCAAAGACAAAAGATGCACTAACAGCAAAAGCCACATTAATAATCTTACCTCTATTATCCATATCTTTCATTAATCCAAACATAGGTATATTGTTTGCTAATGAAGCTACCATACCTGCTGCTGCAACATCGCCCATTCCAAGTAATTTCCCTAATTGTAGTAGTGGTTTATTAAATACTTTAGTTATAAAATGTACCATAGGAAAAGCTCCTGCTAACATCAAAGCAATATCTCCAACAATTTCGATACCATCAGATACTGGTGCCATACCGGGAATTACAACTATTCCAGTTAAAGTTTCAATAATGATAGCTGCCAATCCTATTGTTATTACTATAACTACTCCCTTACCAAAGACGGTAAATCCTCTAATCATCCTATTTGGAATTCTCCACAAACCTATTGCTAATAAAAGGGATACTATTACTATTGGAACCGAGTTGCTCAATATCATTGATAAATCGAAACCTGCAACTAAACCACCAACAAAAGTCCCAATAGGGATAGTAATCAATCCAGCCAATATTCCTGTTGCTAAAAATGGATGATCTTCTTTTTTTATTATTCCCAGAGCTACAGGTATTGTAAATACAATTGTAGGTCCCATCATAGCACCTAGTATTAAACCTGCAAATAGTCCTGCTTGTTCTGTTTGCGCTAATTCCATGGCTAAGGGATATCCTCCCATATCATTGGCAAGTATCGTAGTAGCAAACATAGCAGGGTCTGCTCCCAATGCAGTATAAATTGGTACCACAACTGGTTTTAAAATATTAGCTAACACTGGTGCTAAAGATACTACACCAACCATTGCCAATGCTAAAGAACCCATTGCTAAAATTCCTTCTTCAAATTGCTCTCCAAAACCAAATTTATTTCCAATAATTCTATCCATTGCTCCAATAACCATAAATAGTACCATTATATAAACAATAATGTCATTTATTCCCATATTAACCCTCCCATCTTATTTTTTCTAATACTCTTTTTACAATCCTTCTTATATCATCTTTATTTGTATAACTATACTCTTCATATAAAATACTAGATATCTTTTCTATCAACACATCAGTGTCTAATTTAATCACCTTAGGGGCTGTTTTATAGATAGTTTTTATACCTCGTTCTTTTATCAAATCTTGGGCTATAGGAGATAAAATCATAGTGCTATCTATTAAAATCTCCTTTGAATTTTCTTCTAAATATTCATCTAAGTTCTTCTGAGTTATCAATATCTTACTCATAGGTTCACCCCCTATATTGTTTTATCCACTTCTACTTCATCTATAATTCCTATAATTGTTGCATCAATAGGTACTTCTTTATTGTCTAAAACTTTTCGTGCAGAACTTCCCATAACTACAAGTACTTCTTCTCCTATGCCTGCTCCTACATTATCTACTGCAACAAAGGTGTTTTCTTCTATTTCATTATAATAATCTATCGGCTTAACTACTAAAAGTTTATATCCATTTAAAGCTTCTTCTTTTCTAGTAGCCCAAACATTACCAACAATCTTTCCAATAATCATAAGCCTCTACCCCCTCTAAGGTTCTAAATATTCGATCTTAATTTGCTTGTCCACTATATAATCTTCTGCTAAAGGAGTTATAATAGAGCTCCTAGATATTTTTATGTTATTAATCCCATCTACCCATACTTTTTCTATATCTGATTCAGTAATAACCTTCCTATTTATAGGAACTATTCCATTTTCCCTGTTTTCTAAAGAGTTAATTATGTTTCCTAACTCCGTATATTTTATGAATTCTATCCCATAACTTTCTAGCTTTTTTTTGTATTCTTCAAATATATTATAAAAATTTTTGTTTGAACTATTTTCAAAATTTTTATATAATAATCCTTCTTCCATACATATTATCTTCTTACCTCTTAGTATGGCTTCTACTATAATAGATGAAATTATTGAGTTTTGTTTTCCAATAGCTATATCTATTAAGTCTTCATTCATCAATTCTGGACATAATATTATAGAATATGAATCAATAGATATTTTATCGTCATAGATAAAGTCAACTTTTTCCCATTTGGATATGAATAGACTATATTTGTTTTTAACCTCATCTTTATTAGAAGTTAGTAATAATATCTTTTTTTCTTCTTTCTTGTTCTTCTCTAACTCTTCTATTACTTTTCTCGTTATAGTTTCAATAAATTTTTCTATATCCAAACTATCACCCCCATAACTCCATCCTCCAATCCCGCTGCATTTGCTTCATCATAATCAATATGCATACTAAGTCTATAATTTTTATTTACTCTCACTAACACATCTTGAAAAATCACTGGCCTATTACTATTTATTTTTACACTTACAATATCTCTATTTTTAACATTAAATTTTATTGCATCCTCTGGAGACATATGAATATGACGTTTCGCTATTATTACGCTTTCATTCACTTTTATTACTGCCTTTTCAGTTGCAACAAAAATATTAGCTGTCCCATCTAAATCTCCAGATTCTTTTATGGGTGCATTTATACCTAAGTTTATAGCATCTGTTCTAGATATTTCCACCTGGGTCTTATCTCTTGGTGGCCCTAAAATAGATACATTTTTAATAATGCTTTTTGGACCTATTAAGGACACCTTTTCTTCATATTGGAACTGCCCAGGTTGGGACAATTCTTTATTTACAAGCATTTCATAATTCTTTCCAAATAGAATCTCTATATCTTTTTTGCTAAGATGTATATGTCTGCCAGATGCTTCTATGGGAATGATTTGGTCTCTTTTTACAATTTGATTAATTGAAGTTGATTCCCCTTCTTCTATTAGAAGTTTCACATCTCTTTCTTTCAAATATTGTCTTGCTGAAGGAGTAATTATTGCTTTTTTGTTTATTTTATATTCTTTTGGAATATTTTTTTTAAATAAGGTGCGTAAATATTCTTCGGTTATAACTTTCATTAAATCACCCCTATTCAAAGTTTGGGGATTCCAGACCATAATATGGTCTGGAAATTATTATCCTTCTACTTTAGGAAGTATCAATTCCACTTCAGTATGTGGTCTTGGAATTACATGAACTGATACCAGTTCCCCCACTCTTTCTGCTGCAGCAGCTCCTGCGTCTGTTGCAGCCTTAACGGCTCCAACGTCACCTCTAACAAGTACTGTAACTAAACCTCCTCCTACATGTACCTTTCCTATTAATGTCACATTTGCTGCCTTTACCATTGCATCTGCAGCTTCTATTGAACCAACTAATCCTTTCGTTTCAATCATTCCCAAAGCATTTACACTAGACATGATTATTCCTCCTTTTCATTATTTAATATTAATTTTTTTGATTTCTTCTAACACCATTTTGGTTATAGTATTAATATCTATAGAGTCGGCACTTTTAATATTCCCAGCTACCTCATCTATTCCATAAGCTAATTTTCTAATATTAATTAAATTCATTGGTGATATATTATCAGAAGTTGCACTCCCTCCTATAGCACCTGAACCAAGAGTTAGTGAAGGTGCTAATTTTGTAGTATAGCCTATTGCTCCAATAGAGGATGGAGTATTTACAACTATCCTTGAAGCAGGTTGTTGAAGAGCAAATTCTTTAATAATCTCCTCATTCTTAGAATGAATTGAAATCGTATGTCCTAATCCGCCATATTCTAATAACAGAATACATAATTGACTAGCCTCTTCAAAATTTTCCACTGAATAAAAGGCTAATAATGAAGTTAATTTCTCCTTTGAAAATGGATAATCTCTACCTACTCCCTTTTCTTCACATAATAAAACCTTTGTTTCCCCAGGTATTTCTATATTTGCCATCTTTGCTAAATCAGCAGCAGTTTTCCCAACAATTTTAGGATTGATCCTACCACTAGGATGTTCCATAAGCTGAATTATCTTATTTAATTTATCTCCTTTAAGAAAATATCCCCCTTGACGTATTATTTCATCCTTAACTTGTTCTTCTATAACTTTTTCTGTGATTATTGATTGTTCTGAAGAGCATACTGTACCATTATCAAAAGTTTTACCTTCAAATATTTTCTTTACTGCTGACTTAATATCTGCACTTCTTTCTATAAATACTGGTACATTTCCAGGACCGACCCCTAAAGCTGGAGTTCCTGAACTATAAGCAGCCTTTACCATGGCTGAACCACCAGTAGCTAAAATTAAATTTACATCTTTATGCCTCATTAACTCTTCAGTAGCTTCTTTTGTAGGGTTACTTAAACAACTAATTAAACCTTCTGGTGCCCCACTTTGAACTGCTGCACTGTTTAATATCTGAACAGTCCGTTTTATACTATTTAATGCTGCTGGATGAGGGCTAAATATTATACTATTACCAGCCTTTAGCGAAATTAATGTTTTATATATGGTGGTAGATGTTGGATTAGTAGAAGGTATTAAAGCAGAGATAACCCCTACTGGAATACCAATATCCATTATTTTATCCTTATCCTGTTCCCCAATAATCCCTAAAGTTTTCATATCTTTTACATATTCATATACTCTATCACTAGCAAATTTGTTTTTTTTAAGCTTGTCCTGCCAGTTTCCAAATTTAGTCTCTGTATGGGCTAATTTAGCTAGATATTCTCCTTCTCTGGAGGCTGCTTTTGAAATAGATTCCACAATATTATCAATTTCTGCCATACTGTATTTACTAAATACATTTTGTGCTTTTTTAGCATTTTTTATTAAGTTTCTGGCTTCCTGTATAGAAAGTAAATCCTTATCTTCAATATTCATCTACTCTTCACCTCTCTTTACATATAACAAAATGGCAGATATCAATTCATTCTTCTTTGCATATTTAATTTCATTACTATCCATGTAAGTGATGCTTAACTGTCTAGCCAATTTTCTTAATTCGACTACTTTCAACTCTCTTAATTCTTCTTCATTACTTAGATTTATTGTTTTCCCCTCAAATTCAATGGTACTTTCACGTTCATCTTTTTCCTTATCTTCTATAACATCTTCTATGCTGTCTTCAATTTTTACAAGCTTATTGCTTTTATTCTTATTGAATCCATAGTCATCAATTATCTTTTCTAACCCTTCTGCAGGCCTTGGTATCACAGTAGTTGATATAACCTTTCCTAAAATTGAAGCAGCTATTGTCCCAGCCTCAATAGAAGATTTTACAGCACTTAAATCACCTTGTAATATTATACTTACAATGCCTCCAGTAACTTCTTTATATCCAATTAAATTTACATTGGCAGCTTTTACACATGCGTCTGCTGCTTCAATAGCTGCCACATATCCATAAGTCTCAATTAATCCTAAGGCTTTATAATCCATTAATATCACCACAATCAATACTTAATAGGGTTATCCGCTACGTATTGAACAGCATCTGCAAATGCATCACAAGCAGCTTTACAAGCAGATTGACTACCTGTTAATAATCCACCACCAAAATTAGTTTCTGATGGCGGCCCATAAAAAGCAACCATTCTAACATCAGCAGCCTTTAATGCTGCATCTAAGGCATACATGGATTCTATTGGTGGAGCAATCAAATATGCTAAAGCTTCCCCTTCTCTAATTCCTGCAATAGTAGATAGATAAGACCCAGTTCTTGAGATTACATGAGCAAAATATACTATAGAGTCATCTTCAATAGCGCTATAAAAGAAAGCTTCATTTTGAATATAATCTATTGCTGCATTAAGACCACTTTTTACTTCTGCTGGATTTGGTCCCGCTAAAATACCTATAAACTCACCTGCTAATTTCGTGTTTGCATTTGCTGCTCCTCCATAGAATGATTTTGCATATACAACCTTAACGTCTGCTTTTTTTGTTGCTTCATCAAGGGCTGTATAAGAAACATCATCTGAATCTGTGGTTATAACCCCTATGCTTCTTTGAGAAGTATCCAGATTAAATTCTTTTCCTAAATCAGGGCTTACGTTTGGAATTAATTTAACACTTAATACAGTGGTTTGTAATTTATCACCTTTCATAATAACACCTCCAATATCACAATTTTAAATCTAATCCACTTGCTTTTTGATCTAACATCTTTTTTAATACATCAGCTATATGAGCACCAGCTTCAATTGCAGGAGTTCCTCCTTTGTGAATATTTGATATTACATTTCTTCTGGATTCTGGCATGCCAATAGTAGGTCTATAAGCCATATAGCAACTCATACTCTCACCGGTAGCAAGGCCAGGTCTTTCTCCTATTAAAACCGCTATTACATCAGGATTTAACACTGTTGCAATAGGTTCCATAGCTGCCACCCTTCCATATTTCACAAAGAAAGGAGTACCCATTTTGATTCCATGTCCCTTTAATCCTTGTTCTATTGCTTTGAAGGTATCTTTAGCGTTAGTTTCAATAGCTGTGGAACTTAATCCATCAGATATATATACAAGTACCTGCATATCTTTTTCAAAATTATCCTTTAAAAATTTTAGCGTTTCATCATCAAATCTTCTTCCTAAATCTGGTCTTGTAAGATATTCATCTTGGTCAGACACCAAAGTGGTTATAGATTTTAAATTCATATCTTTAATAAATTCTTCTGATACATCTGTAAATACTGCATCCATTGCTACTGCATGATCTGCTCTAAATCTTAAAAGACTTTGCGTTTTACACCTAGCTCCTGCTTTTGAGATACCTATTCTAGCAGAAGTTGATTTTTTAAAATTCAAATATGCCTCTTTATTATTAGGATTATCTATTAGCAATTGCTCCCTTAGGTTTATTCCTGTAATGTCAAATAAACCTTTATCCTCCATTGGATTATCTAGTTTATTATTTATAGTATCTGGAACATTCACCTCTGCAGTTTCACTCATTTCTTTAATAACTTGTTCTACAATACTTTTTAATTGATTTTCAGTTATCATCTTTTTTACCTCCTATTTATTCCTTAATTAAATGAATATTGAAGCGTCTCCAGCTATTTCAGTCAATTTCCCGTTTTGGTAAATCCCCATTTTCCCAAGCCAATCTTCAAATTCTCTAATTGGTCTTAACCCTAGCATTTCTCTTATAGCTGCTCCATCGTGATAAGACGCTGATTGATAGTTTAACATTACATCATCACCTTGAGGTGCAGTAATAATAAAATTGACCCCTGCTGTCGCTAATAAAACAGACAAGTTTTCAAGATCGTTTTGGTCAGCTTTCATATGGTTTGTATGACATATATCTACGCCCATTGAAATTCCCGTCAATTTCCCCATAAAGTGATCTTCTAACCCTGCTCTTATTACTTGTTTGTTATCATATAAATACTCTGGGCCTATAAATCCTACTACTGTATTTACTAGAAATGGCTCATATCTTTTAGCAAAACCATAACATCTCGCCTCTAAAGTTACCTGATCAACATTATGGTGTGCATTTGACGATAATTCTGCACCTTGTCCAGTTTCAAAATACATAACATTTGGCCCCGTAGATCTACCTTCCTTCAAAACTAATTCTCTAGCTTCATCTAATAGTTCAGCTGTTATACCAAATGCTTCATTACCTTTTTGGGTTCCTGCTATACTTTGGAATATCATATCAGCAGGAGCACCTTTTTTTATAGCTTCCATTTGAGTAGTTACATGGGACAGTACACTATGCTGTGTAGGTATCTCCCATTTAGTTTTTACCTCCTCAAGTAAATTAAATATCCTGATAACATTTTCCACTGTATCATTTACTGGGTTAAACCCTATAACAGCGTCACCAGATCCATAACTTAAACCCTCATAAATGGATATTAAAATCCCATCCAAGTTATCAGAGGGGTGATTAGGTTGTAACCTAAGGGCAAAAACATTGGGTGATCCTATAGTTGTATTACAATGGGCTTCCACTATGATTTTATTAGCCCCATATAGTAAATCTAAATTAGTCATAAGTTTGGCTACAGCAGCTACCATTTCACTAGTTAATCCTCTGCTAATTCTTCTTATATCTCTAGATGTAGTCTTAGTATCTAATATCCATTCTCTCAATTCTGCAACGGTCCAATTTTTTATTTGGTTATAGATTTTTTCATTAACTAAATCCTGAATTACCCTTGTAACTTCATCCTCTTCATAGGGAACTACTGGATTATTTCTTAAGTCTTGTAAAGTTAAGTTACTTAGCACCTCTTTAGCTGCAATCATCTCTGTAACAGATTCTGCAGCTATTCCCGCCAATTTATCTCCTGACCTTTCTTCATTTGCTTTTGCCAGCACTTCCTTAATATCCTCAAACTGATATACAGTACCAAATAATTTGGTTTTTAATCTCATATTATCCACCTCTCTAATCTATTAATTTAATAATAAGGTTTTTACAATAACGGGTACTACACTTCCATCTAATAAAGGTTTTCCAATATCTACATAGTCCCCACTCTCTACTTCTATAGAATCAATACATACTATTGGCTTTTTATTATTTAATCTAATATCTAATGTTTGACCAAGTACCTTTGCCATATCATTTTCGGTAATTACTATTAATGGCGTATTAAAATCCAATATTTCTTTCATTCCATTTATTATGGAATTAGCTAAATTTTGTACTTCTTCAAAATTAGAATTCCTCACCCCCTTAATAGCTAAAGCTACCAATTGCTTGTCTTCATCAAGGCTGAACCATTTCAATTTATCCGCAATAATCTTTTCTATCTCTTGGTAGGGTAGATTTTCATCTTCTTCAGTTAATTTTAATATAGGTATATTTTTTAAAGGAAGGACTTCTTCACTATATTTAATGGTGCTACCGCTTATATCAGTAGTATGAGATCCTGCTCCCACTACAGTGGCTCTAATAGTTTCTTTTGCATTATAGAGTTTTAAATGTTTTACAAGATTTGAGTTTAAAATAGAATTCCCTAAAATTATTCCAATATCGCCATATTGAAATATATCCTTTGAAGTATTGTGTATATAGTCAGCAACTCCACCTGTAAATGAAATATACTCTATTTCATAATCTCTTCTTAAATCCTGATTTGTTATCATAGTGTTTAACTCTTTAGAAGATTTTCTTAATCCCAGTGTCTCTTCAAGTATTGAAATCATCCTTTTTGCAATTTTTTTTAACTTCTCGTAGTCTGCTTTATCTCCTACATTTATTTCTAAGCCAATACTTTGTGCAAGGAAATATATTTTTTCTGAAATATAAGTTATAATTTTTCTATCTTTATCTATTTTTATCAATCTACCACCTATATCTAAACAAGAAGTATCTATTACATTTCCATTTTTAAATACAGCAATATTTGTTGTACCACCACCTACATCTAAATTTGCCACTATAACACCCTTATCCTTTGAAAATTCATGAACATTTGCTCCTTTTCCAGCAATTATTGCTTCTAAGTCAGGTCCTGCTGTAGCTACAACAAAATCCCCAGCCAATCCGGATAATGTATTCAAAACTTCATTAGCATTTTTCTTTCTAGCTGTTTCTCCAGTAATAATTACTGCTCCAGTTGTTACATCCTTGGCTTCTATTTTTGCCTTTTTGTATTCCTCTTCTATTATTTTTCTAACATTAGGCCCATCTATTTCAGTAGGAGATAAAAGAGGTGTAAAATATATATTGCTCTTATACACTATTTCCTTATCAACAATCTTTATCATAGGTACAGAAACTATAGAAGCTGTATCGTCTACAGTAATCCTACTAAATACTAACTGAGTAGTAGAAGTTCCTATATCTATTCCTACACTTAAGAAGCTTTCACTCATACAATCTCTCCTTAATCAAAATTTCATGAAAAAAAGAGGCCTAAAGCAGCTGTTGTAACTGCTTTAGGCCTCATCGCCTCCTATTAACACATCTTTGTGTTATAAAAAAACTATTAGATTATAGTCTAAACCCGAAACTTATATTAGTACCCTCATGGGATGAATCTATATTGAAATCTCCCCCTAATTTTTCCTTAACTATTCCATTTACTATATTAAGACCCAAACTGTTATTGGTCAATTTAGATAAATCAAATCCTTCTCCATTGTCTAAAACAGATATAGTGTATAGAGAATCCCTTTTATTTATCTTAATATTTATATATCCACTTTTCTTTCTTTTAAACCCATGTTCTATAGAATTTTGTATCAGCTCATTTACTACCAAAGCTATAGATGTTGCATAATGAGAATCGATAATAAAAGTATCTCCTAACACTTTTATATCTATATTCTTATCTGGCACTAGTAAATAATTTTTAAAAATAGCTACAATCCTTTCCAAAATTATTTTAATATCAACGTCATCAATTCCATTATCAGATAATAATTCATGGGTAGTAGATATACTTAATATTCTATTTATACTTTCATTCATTGCTCTTCTAGCATTTATATCCTGAATTCTTCTAGATTGTAATCTTAACAAACTAGCAATGGTCTGTAAATTATTTTTAATTCTATGATGTATTTCTTGAATTGCGATAGATTTTAATAAAAGTTCTTTTTCTTTTGCTTTTATTTCTGTTACATCCTTTATTATCATATTTACACCTAAAAAATCATTTTTTTGTTTTATTAAAACATATTTTATTTCTAATATCTGCCCTCCAATTGTAACAAATTCTATTTCATTATGTTTGTAATCCAAAATATTATTAAATCTAACTCTACCAAAAGCTAAACTATCAAAGTATGAACCTATTAAATCCTCATATCCTAATCCTCTATAGAGAATTTCAGCGTTACAATTTGCATAAATTGATATTCCTCTATCATTAAAAATTATTGCCGATACATTTAGTTGATGAACCGCCATTGGGAATATATCCGTAATTTCTAAAAAATTATTATAATTTGAAGAAGCCATTTCAGTACAAAAACTACACAATTTATTGTTGTCAATATTTAACATTTTCATTGCCCACCCATTATAATCAATTTAGCAATATTTGCCATAGACAATCGTTTGTCCATACTCAATCTTCTAATTTGCTTATACGCTGCTTCTTCAGATAATCCCTCATTTTGCATTAATAATCCTTTTGCCCTTTCAATTAGTTTTCTATTCTCTAGTTTCTCCTCTATCTGCCTTATGTTTTTTTTCATTCTTTTTAATTCTTCTGTATTTGACAATGCAACTTCAATTGCTGGCAAGAGGAACTCTTCCGTAACGGGTTTAACTAAATAACCCATAACTCCAATATTTATTGCCTCTTCGATAAATTCCTTTGTGCTATACGCTGTAAGAAGTACTACACACCCAGCCAACTCTTCCTTTATAATAAGTTTTGCTGCTTTTAAACCATCTAATAAAGGCATCTTAATATCCATCAGTATCAAATCTGGATTTAACTTCCTACAAATTTCTATAGCGTCAAAACCATCTGAAACAGTTCCTACAACATCGTAGTTTGCTTCAGTTAATATTTCTGTAATATCCATTCTAGCAATAGGCTGATCTTCGGCTATTACTATCCTTTTCATCTGTTTTCCTCCTTAAAAATTTAAATACTTTTTAAGTTGGTATATCCCATCTCCCTTAAAGGCACTAACATAAAATATTTTTTTGCTCCTGCTAGTGTTCTTTTACCACTTCCAGTCCTTCCAATCAATAGTCAAAAAAAGCCCACATTAATCCTAGATATAGATTATGCAGGCTCCGTTGCCTTAAAAAGCACTTCTTTGTGCATCAATATTAGTTTATAGTTGCTCAAATTACCATGAGCACCGTATTTTGTATAATACTTTTACCCATAAATAATTAATTTACACTTATTTATTCTAAAATTTTTAAAAGATTTTTATTCATATCCAATAATATATTTTATCAAAGGGGAGATTTATAAACTCAAAATGCAACCTAAATAAGGTTGCATTAAAAAATATAATGATGAGTAAATCTATAAGCCGTGTTCTGTCTTAGGTAATCATCTATCTATGACCTACTGTTACCAATAGGTTCCTGCGACCTACCTTTGGGATGGTGGCGGGCTACCACCTTTTTAAATCCCTTCTTGGTCTTGCTCCAGATGGGGTTTACATAGCCAACTAGTCACCTAGCTGCTGGTGAGCTCTTACCTCACCTTTCCATCCTTACCCCGCACTTAATTTTATAGAGAAGCTTTTTTAGTTAAAATATTTGTTTGAAATATATGGTTTTTACATCCCATTACTTATATACAAAATTGAGTGCGGGGCGGTATATTTCTGTTGCACTATCCTTAGGGTCACCCCCACTGGACGTTATCCAGCATCCTGCCCTATGGAGCACGGACTTTCCTCATGCAAAAGCAC
>NZ_PPXX01000097.1 GCF_021655075.1 Clostridium sp. Cult2 | reverse complement strand
TAAATGCAATACTCATCAATAGTTTTTCATTCTAAAAATGACACTTTCATTGAATAAAATTAAGTTCTTTTATATGACATTTTCACTGACTATTGACACTATTTTTAATTTTTCTATATTAACGACTTCTTCTGATGGGGATGTATAGTAACTGAAAATGTTTATTAAGTGGGGATATATTTATATGCTGTAATTATTCCTTCCTTTTGGTATAATATATGTATTAAACGATATAAGGGTGGTTTTATGTATCAAGCATTGTATAGACAGTATAGACCTAAGACTTTTGATGAAGTATTAGGCCAAGAGCATATAACGACAACATTAAAAAACCAGATTCAAAAGGGAAATATTGGTCATGCCTATTTGTTCTCCGGAACTAAAGGGACTGGTAAAACGTCCACTGCTAAAATATTTTCTAGAGCGGTGAACTGTTTAAATCCAGTAGAAGGGAATCCTTGCAATGAATGTGAAATATGTAAAGGAATATTAGAAGAATCCATAATGGATATTATAGAAATGGATGCAGCAAGTAATAATAGTGTAGACGACATAAGGGAATTAAGGGATAAAGTAGTTTATCCTCCTGCTAGGGCAAGATACAAAATATATATAATAGATGAGGTTCATATGTTATCAAAAGGGGCTTTTAATGCTCTATTGAAAACCTTAGAGGAGCCACCTAAACATTTAATATTCATATTAGCTACGACAGAAATGGAAAGATTACCTCAAACCATCCTTTCTAGATGTCAAAGGTTTGATTTTAAACGAATTGTAAGTAAAGATATTGTTGCCAATATGGAAAAGATATGTAGTGAGTTAAAGGTACCAGTGGAAGAAAAGGCCTTACGCTTAATAGCAAGAAATTCTGATGGGGCTATGAGGGATGCTTTAAGTCTTCTTGACCAGTGTATATCCTATAAAGATAAGGACTTAACTTATCAAGATACTTTAGATATACTAGGTATAGCTAATACAGATTTATTATTTTCTATAGTAGATGATATTCAGGGGAAGAATTTACAAAATGTTTTATATAAAATAGATGAGATAATACAACAAGGAAAGGATATAAATCAATTTATCAAAGATTTAATATATCATTTTAGAAATCTATTAATTGTAAAAACTTCTAAAAATTCTGTAGATATATTGGATATGGATGAGGAAACAATTTCTATGTATATTAAGCAGAGTGAAAAGATTTCTTTGGATTTTATTTTAGAATCCCTAGATATATTAAACAAAAGCGAAAATCAAGCTAAATGGGCTACTCAACCACGAATAATACTTGAAATGGCAACTATAAAACTGGTAAACTTAGAAGAACATGCTGCTTTAGAAGAAAGAGTAAAAAGACTAGAGATGATAATTAATAGCGGTAAAATCAATGTTGGCGAACCAGCAGCAACTAAGATAGAACAAAGACCAAAGAGAAAATTTGAAAAAGAAAAGGATTTAGAAAAATCAAAAGAAATAGAACCTGTCCAAATAGTTGATGATGGGAAAGAACTATCCTTAAAAACAATAAGGAAAGAATGGGAAAAAGTATTAGAAATTATAAAGGATAAAAATATTAGAACCCATGCATTTTTAAAGGAAGGAAGATTGGTATCTTTTTCAAAGAACAATCTTTATATTGGATATAAGGATGGATATGGAATCCATAGAGAAGCTATGGAAAGACCAAATAATAAAGAACTTGTAGAAAAAATTATCTCTTCCTATTTCAATAAAAATATTAGAATGAATTTCATTATGGAAGATATAATAGAAGAAGATTTAAAAGAAGAAGAGGAAGATACAATCCAAGAAGTAATAGACTTCTTTGGGGATAATATTGTAGAAATCGAATAATAATTGAAAGGAGAATTAATATGGCAAAAGGTAGATTCCCAGGAATGGGGAATATGGGAAATATGATGAAGCAAATGCAAAAGGTACAGAAACAAATGGAAGAGATGCAAAAACAATTAGAGGAAACAGAAGTAGAAGCCAGTGCAGGTGGTGGTGCTGTAACTGCTAAGGCAAATGGGAAAAAGGAAATATTATCTATAAAAATAGATGAATCTGTAGTAGATCCAGAAGATGTGGAAATGCTAGAAGACTTAGTATTAGCAGCGGTAAACGAAGCATTAAGAAATGCAGAAGAAATGATGGCTAAGGAGATGGGCAAAATAACAGGAGGTATGAATATACCAGGACTGTTCTAAGGAAAGGTTGATGTAGATGGATTATTATGCATTACCCATTGCAAATTTGATTGAACAGTTTTCCAAACTTCCAGGCATAGGCAGAAAAACAGCCCAAAGATTGGCTTTTTATATTTTAGAAATGGAACCTTTGGAAGTAGAAAAATTAGCTGCTTCAATTACAAATGCAAAAGAAAAAGTACATTACTGTAGTAACTGTTGCAATTTAACAGATGATGATCTTTGCAATATATGTAAAGATGATAGACGGGATAAATTTACAATATGTGTTGTTGAAGGAGCAAGGGATATTGTAGCTATGGAGAGAACTAGGGAATTTAAAGGATTATATCATGTTCTTCATGGCGTCATATCTCCAATGAAAAATATAGGACCTGATGAGATAAGGATAAAAGAACTTTTGAATAGAGTGTACAATGGACAAGTGGAAGAAGTCATACTAGCTATAAACCCAACAGTAGAAGGGGAAGCTACAGCCTTATATATTGCAAAACTATTAAAACCACTAGGAGTCAAAACCACAAGAATAGCCCATGGTATTCCAGTAGGCGGAGACTTAGAATACTTTGATGAAGTAACATTAAGCAAAGCTATGGAAAATAGAAGAGAGTTATAATAAAGTTGTTGTAGGTGTCTCCATCAAATAAAGTCCTATCATTATGCAAATTCATTTTAGAATGCAAATAAAGTTGTTGTAGGAAACATGGTTTATTAGGGTTAAGGAAAGCCCTGTAGGCCATGTTTTTTATTAGAAGTTTACGACGGATATAGAAAAAGGAGACAAGGCTAAAAGTCAGATAAATCAATGGATTGGAAGATTGAATGGATAAGAAAATGGAAGAATAAATGGACAAAATCTCCCCTTATCCCTAGTTCCTAAATCCTATTATTTCCTCAATCCTAATAGAACTTT
>NZ_PPXX01000096.1 GCF_021655075.1 Clostridium sp. Cult2 | reverse complement strand
ACCTTTACATTAACTGTATATTCTCCTACATCGGTGTATCCTGGATTTGTTGTACTCCAATCACCATCGTCAACTTTGTAGTATACTGTGTCTTCATCTTCTAGGTTTGATACTTCTATGCTATGCGATTTCCCATCATATACTCCGGTGTAGTCAGTAATTTGAAGGTCTGCTCCTGTATTTCTACTCCATTGAGCATACAAGGTTACATTATACTCTGGCATACTGAATGTTTCTCCTGCTGGATATGATGCCCCTGTTCCATCTAATTTTGTATTCCATCCTGTAAAATGATATCCAGCTTTTGTAAATGTGTTTTCCAAAACTGTTACTGTAGCTCCTGCTTCATATGGATTATTATCATCGGAAAGACTTCCACTTCCTCCGTTAGCATCATAATAAACATAATACTCAACAGTTATTTCTAAAGCTTCATTTCCCCAAGCATCGAAGCCTACTGCAGGGGTTTTAAAACCTAAAATAAACGTTGATGTTAGAGTTTGATTCCCTAAGTTGATAACATACCATACATGGTTATCTTTTAGATCCTTTTTTTCAACAACATCCATTACTTCATATTCTCCACCTCTTGAACCATTAACAATTAGTTTAGCATCTTGATTTAAAGCCTGCTCATCTTCTAAGCTATCAAAAGTGGGTTTTGTTTTATCTGTGAATTCAGTGCCATTGTATGATATAGCAATTAATGGCTTATCACTTCTGACTACAAAAGCTATATATAGTTTTTCTCCATTCATCCAAGCAAGTTTTGCCATTGTTTGATCATTAGTGGAAGTTGTTTTTAAACTATATACGCCTGAATCAGTTTTGTATACTAAATCACCATCAGCAGTGGTTCTAAATGTCATTTCTTCCTCGTAATATACATCCACCTCAGCCAATCCATCTTCTGTCACATTTATTTCTGTAGGCTGACTTCCCAACAAAACATATCCATCAACATATGGGTGTTCTGATAGATTTATTAGTCCAGCTGGTGCATTGCCTATAAAAGGATTGTTTTCTATACCAGGTACAAGTTCATCCGTTTCTTCAATTAAATAATTCACTTTATATTGGTAAGTTTCAGGTTCTTCAGAAATCTCTGTTTCCTCATAATACACATCCACCTCAGCCAATCCATCTTCTGTCACATTTATCTCAGTAGGCTGGTTTTCCAATACGGTAAATCCTTCAACTACTGGATGGTCTGGTAGTGCTAATGTTCCAACAGGTGCATAGCCTACAATGGGATTTTCTTCTATCCCTGTTACATGTTTTATCAATCCATCTTGGTCTTCATAAAGGTAGTTTATTTTATATTCATATGTTTCAGGTAAAGTCTCATTTTCTGTTTCTACGAATCCATCTCCTCCCTCCAGAGAAGCATTTGATTCATTGTCTCCACCGTTCTCTGGAGTAGTAGTATCGCCTGGACTTACCACCTCAACATCTTGCGTTTCAACCTCTAACATTTCAGCAAATGCTCCTATATTAGCACTTAAAATCATGATAAGCACTATTAGAAACGCAATTGGTCTTTTAAACTTGCCCTTCATCTTTTACACCTCCATTTTCTATATTCAATTTTTTTGAGTAATTATTACCCACCCCCATAAAATCCCCCCTTCAAAACAATAAAAAATCAAGCTGCAATATTAATTGCATAGCAGCTTGACGACCATAGCTTATTTATCCTTTAAAACTTAAAACCAGGAAGTCACGTCTATTCTTTCTATCTAAGAATGACAACTTAGTAGTGAATTGGTTTTAAGAATGATAAATTAGCTTTAGATTCATAGCTTTGCGTCCCTATCTTTCGGTAGGTTTGCCCGTGCATATAATATGTCCAATTAAGGTAGTGTTATACATATTAGTTAATATATTCCTGCACTACTACTGTATTAGTTTTCTTCTTCATTAGTTCGATATAAAACTTTGATAAATGAAGATCAAATTGTCTTCCAGAATTATTTTCTATTTCTCTTAAAACTTCTTCGTTACTGATTTTATCTTGGTAATATCTGAATAGAATAGTGTAAGGTAATCCTTATCATCGCTAAAAATGTTTATTAAATACCATCTATCTAGTTCTTTAATATGATTTTCGAATTTTCTTCTAGTCTTTGGTATCATATGATAGTAAAAATCTTTTATTCCAAATATTATATTTTCATTTTCTAATATAATTTCAGAGACTCTTCGCCCTATTAAAAGCTCAGGCTTTATATTAACTGTCTCCTTAAAATTATCACTAACATTTATCAATATATAATCAACAAATTGACCCTTTTCATTAAAAAGAGCTTTAAACCTTAGAAAGAAATCATTTTTTGAAGGGTATTCCATAGTATCACCCCTGTGCTTTTTACAGTTGCTTTTATATTTTAAACATATCATTATAGAATTTGAATAATCGTTCATATAAGTTATATATTGATTATATTTGAGTTATATTTTGATTATTTTTTCAAACAAAAAAAGCCCTAGATTGGGCTTTTTATGGTAAAGTTATTATCTGGAACTATGGGGATGAATTTGATGCTCATAATATATTCAGTATCTTTAGTGATTCTTTTTATGGTTTTTCTTATTCTTGACTCTATGGATTCTAAACCATCTTCTTTAGCGTCATCAAAAATTATAAGAATTTGGGTGTCATTCCAAAAAGTAAATGCATCACCTTTTCTTAAGGTCCCTTCTAATGCTTCTGTCATTATTTTCATCCAGTTATTTATTTCTTCTTGTTTGCAATTATCACAACTTAGAGTAATAAGGCTAATAAAATCTGGTTCATCTTTTTTTGCTCTTTTTCTTTCTTGGATATTATATAGAAATTTAAAATAATCAAAATCACACAATAATGACCTATCATTTGTTCCTTCTTCTAGTTTCTTCTTAATAGTAAAAATATCAGTTTCGCCTTTATCAATAAAATAGTTTTGTATTTTCCTGTTGATATCTCTCATGGCTGGGGAAGACTTGGTTCCCATTTGTTTCTCTAATATTGCAGATATATAGTTATAATAACTAATAGCGTTTTTTATTTGTCCTAACTTTAGCATTGCTTCCATTAAATATATATGAATTGATTCTTCATAGGGCTCAATAGCTATCCCCTTTTCGCATAATTCAACGATTATGCTATATTCTTCTTTTTCTTTAAAAATTTCTATAAGCTTAAATAGTGTTTTAAGATATAATCTACGATAATAGTTTCTAACTGGTACAAGCCATACCTCGTAGGCATTTTCTTCTAGATATGTACCTTTATAAAGATTTAGAGCTTTTGAGTAAGCTTCTATCGCTTGGTTTATATTATATTGCCTTTTAGTATCTCCGATTAAAATCAAAGCTTCAAATTCATCAATATCTATGGTGGTTAATTCACCTATTTCAAGGGAGTAGTAACCATTATTAAAACTAATGTTCAAATACTTGGATTCATCTAATTCCTCTGGTAATATGTTTTTAATCATCTGCCTTAACCTAAATATTTGCGCACGTAGCATATTTTTAGGGTCCTGTGATTCATGATTATCCCATAAGTTGTCTATTATGGTGTCGGGTAATAGTTTTTTATTTCTAAAGGTAATGAAATATTGAAAAAGTTTATATAATCTATAGGATCTACTGGATTCTTTAAGTATTGATTCATTTTCAATTTTTAAATCAAAATCACCGAGTGTATTGATATATAGTTTAATAATCTCACCCCCCAATTTCAATTGCCTAACATTGATGGTATTTATATTATATACGACTTTTTTTCAAAATTCAATAAAAAAAACCATCAAATACAATTATCCTATAATACCTAAGATTTCAACAATAATAGACATAGAAATAGACATAGAATATATCCTATGTCTATTCCAACTCAACACAACGTTTTGCTAATATAGTCATGGGGTCAAAATATTTTTTAGTTAATCCTATTTTTTCAACTAAAACTGATAGTTCAGTACAGCCTATTATAATAGGTATATCTTTATTCCCTGTATATTTATCTATAAGGGATTCCACATCCTCTAAACTTACATTAAAATCTGAAGATTTTACTCCATATATCCATTTCATGATAGTCTTTTTATCTTCATCATTAGGTATTAATATATTTAATCCAGAGGAATTAAAATATTTTTCATATATTCCTGTTTTATAGGTTCCTTCTGTTGATAAAAGTAGATAATCTTTATCCTTTGAATTGTTTTCTTTTAGAAAGTTTACCGTTTCATTTATCATATTGAGTATTTTTACCTTTGTATATTTTACAATATCATTGTAAAAATAATGGGCGGTATTACAAGGTATAGCTATATAATCTACCCCCATGGTTTCCAATTTAATAACTGACCTTGTTAATTCTATCCTAGGGTCTTCTCCTCTTCCTAATATATGTTCTGTTCTATCGGGAATCTTTGTATTATTGTCGATAATAATATGCATATGCTCTTGGTCTTTTTCTGCATCAGTTAATTCAATAATCCTTCTGAATAATTCGCAAGTTGCTAAAGGCCCCATGCCTCCAACTATTCCTAAAATCATACATATAACCCCATTTCTAAGATTAATTCTTTAGAGCTTCCTCCATTATGCTTTCTTATTTATCGATTATATCATCTCTTAATACTGATTGAAAGGTTTCTATTATATTTAGCATAGATTTTATTTTCATTTAGTAAATTAAAAAGACCCTATTTGTTTGTAACTGGTTTATGTTTTTTATAAGATTTATTAAATATTTTTAAATTATATTTTTTATCCACTATATTTATTATTTCAGTACCCACATAACCACCTATAACACCGCATATAACAGCCAAAACTAGTACTATTACTACCTTTAATGGTGGATTAAACCCAAAAGGTGCTAGAAACCCAGGAATAGGCGCTGCTGTTCCAGGGGCATTATTGATAATTCCAAACTTAGCTGCTACTATTCCAGCTAATCCTCCACCTATGAAGTCTGAGAAAAATATGGGAACTGGATTTTTAGTTATTATATGGGCTTGAGTTAAAGGTTCAAGCATAACTCCTATAACATTACTCTTATCACCAAGACCCATCCTCTTGAATACAATTCCATTTGTAAAGGCTCCACCAAAACTTGCAATAGAGGATATTCCCATAGCAAGACCTTGAAGCCCTAACATGGCAGTCATAGACATGGAACTAAGAGGTGAAGTACATATTACTTTCATCATACCTCCTAATAAAAAGCCCATAACAAGTGGTGATTGGTTTGCTGCAGCTGTTACAGCTTGACCAACACTTAATAATGTAACATCTACTACAGGTGTTACTGCTACTGCAATAAACCTTGATAATGGTGCTATAAGTAATGCACCAGCAACTACATTTAGTCCTTCTGGTAATTTCTTTTCAATTATTGGAGAAATCAACCCAACAACATATCCTGCAATAAATCCTGGTAATATTCCTATACCTGATAATGCTACTCCTGCTACTAACCCAAATATTGGATTAGCCCCCATAAATATTGGTACTAAAGAAGCAGCAGCTGTTCCTGCCAGATTACCAGAAGAAGCTCCAACTTCACCAAGAAAGGCAATTTTAAGGAAATCGCCACTTATATATTTGTGAATAGCTTCCACTAAAAAACTTGCAATTGCTGCTCCTGCAAGACCTGACATAGCTTTGTCTCCTTTAGGAGCTTTCAAACTAAATACTGAGAATAATAGAAGAGTTATAAACAATAACCCCATTCCTTTTAAAATTGTAAACATCTAATCCCTCCATAGTATATTAAACTTTGTCCTTGTTTATTGCTAAATAATTACATTTGCAAAAAACAAAAAGACATGGAGGTACAATAGCACAACAAAAAATTACTGCTACTCTACCACCCTGTCCTTTAATCTGAAAGTTTCCCTATACACATTGTATAGATTGCTTCTTCGATGCCCTTAAAGGGTCTCTCCAGGGGAGTGTCCGAATGCTGTCCCCAACCTGAGAGTTTCAAAATAAGAGGAGTACATCCCTTATTTTTTGCTCCTTCGGTTATCTAAAATTTAGATATTTCCAGCATATCTTCATCCACTTATTATATATTTTTATATACGTTAATATTCTAACATAGATAAAAAATATTTCAATAGAAAATATTAATTTGGTGTTTTTTACCTTGGTAATACCAAGAATTTTTAAGGTTAAATAAAGGTTTTTTGAAAATTAAGTAGAATATTATCTATATACACCATTAGCGAGGTGATGTAATATGAAGAAGTATTTTTCAAAAATATTAGTAGGTGCTGTTATCCTGCTATCTATCATAATAATACTTAGTTCTAGCCTACTAAAACAGAATCTGTCTCCATATAATTTTGAACATGCTATAGTGGAGGATATAAATGAAGAGAAAATTGAGGAAGACCAAATAATTCAGGATTTGTATTTAGGCTATCAGCAAATTAAAATTACAATAACAACTGGTAGATATAAAGGAGAAAGCTTCAATATTAGAAATCCTATGAGCAGACTCTACAACGTACATACGAAAATAGGTGATAAAATTATCGTCAGTATCCATGAAGAGAATGACACCATTCAAAGTATATCCCTTTATAATTATCAAAAAGAAAAAATAGTATATGTACTTATAATCTCATTTTTTATTCTATTGGTAATATTTTCAGGATGGAAGGGGTTCAATGCAGTCATATCATTAATATTCACAGGTATTATGATAATATTTTTCATGATTCCTATGCTATTTAAAGGATATGAACCTATCCCTATAACCATAATTACTGTAGCAATAACTACAATAATTACTTTACTATTATTAGATGCCCCTAATAAAAAAACCATGTCCGCTATTCTTGGAACAATAATCGGAGTTGTTATTGCTGGAACTATTTCATACATTGCAAGTAACGTAGCTCATATTTCTGGTCTTACCTCCAATGAAGCTGAAGGATTAATATATATAGCAGAACATAGAAATGTAAAAATAAAGGGGCTAACCTTTTCTGCCATTTTAATAGCATCTTTAGGTGCTATTATGGACGTGGCTATGAGTATTGCTTCTTCCATATTTGAATTAGATAAAACCAACCCTAATAGTAGTTCAAGTGAATTGTTTAAATCCGGCATGAATATAGGAAGGGACATTATGGGTACCATGTCCAACACGTTGATTTTAGCTTTTGCTGGTTCTTCTCTAAACATGATATTATTCATAGTAGCCTATGGTATGCCTTATAGACAAATAATAAATTTAGACTTTTTGGTTTCTGAAGTTATACAAGGTATGGCAGGTAGCATAGGTATAATCCTAACAGTACCTATTACCGCACTTATAGCCTCTAATCTACTAAAAAGTAAAAATAAATCCTAGTGTAAACACTAGGATTTATTTTTATGCTTCTAAATATCTGCTAATGGCTTCATATTATTCAAGTTATTCCATATATAAACTTTAATATCTTTAACCCCTTTAGAATAATTTGATAAATCTAAAGTAAACTCTATCATATTCCTTCCAGCATTTAATATTTCATCATGATATACGACTTTATAGGGCCTACCATTATCATCAATTGGTTTTATTATTACAACTCCATATATAGTTTCTTCTGTTATGTTTTCTACATTTATTTTTACCATAAGCTTCCCATTTTCTTCAGTTTTTTCTACTGTTCCTGTAACTAGTGGATATTCATCACTTATTCTAGCAATCTCAGATGTATTCCTCACTCTTAACCTTGGTCCCACTGGGTCAGTAGATGCAAGCCCTATAGCTGATACAATATCTCCAACTTTAATCTTCGGATTCCATTTTCCTAGTCCATATCCATAGTCTGGGTCTCCACCAATATATCCATTAACATATACCCTAGCTTCTTCATCTGTATCATCTTTTATATATAAGCTATTATCTTGAATATCTATTTCTGTGACTTTACCTTGTACCTTGACTAACCACCCCTCGTTTTCTTTATTCATACTATCAGCTGTGGACATCTCTATTGGTTCTACTTCTATTATTGTATCATCTAATACTATTAAATCTTCTGCTTCATTCTTAATCTGTAATTGGTAATCTCCTTCATATTCTCCTGCAATACCTATTACTCTTACCTTTGTTCCTAATGGTAATTTAGTTTGAGATACTCCAAATATAGTCATACCACCCGTTTCATCTTGAACATAAATTACTTCAAAGAAAGCATTTGGTATATTATGTTCTTTTGCATAAGCTTCAGACATAGCAGTTACTCTACCTTCTATAGCAAATTCCTGACCAAAGTTTTCAGGCATTCCATCTCTTACTTCTTTTATGGTTTTAACCTCAACTTCCCTTTCAGGTTTTAACCAATCCAATATATTGCTAGTTATTATAATATTGGAATAAATATTATCTGCTGACATTTCAAAATCAGAGAAGAAGGTTGAACCAGAGACTATTACTTTTCCTCCACTTGGCAAAATTTCTGCTGCTAAAACATGGACATTCCCTTCTTCTATAGGGATAAATCCAGTAGGGGTATTACCTGCATTTTCGTTCTTAGTAGTAGAATGTCCTTTTACTAGGAAATCTACATTTTCATCATTTCCACCATCTTTAAGGAGTACTGAACATCCACTATAGAAACTATATTCGTCCCCTTCACCAAGTCCTAAAGTTAAATTATATTTTTCTGATACATAATTTTCTAAATATAGCCTATATTGCTGTCCTCCATTTTTCTTATCATCCACTACTTGGTCTGAGTTAAATATTACATTAGAACTAATAGCGTTTAATACCTTGTTCCCTTGAATAGAATTTTGATAATCTCCTGTGCCATCACCATAATTAGCTCTAGATGTAAGGATTAAAGAACCTCCTCTATCTGTAAATCTCTTCACTACGTTTATTTCTTCATCGCTTAACTTAGACCTTTTAACTTCACCTTTATCCTTTGGTTGAGGTGATGTTATGATTAATATATCTATATCTTCTAATACTTTATCAGTAATAGTATCATGATTTTCTACCATGATCATTTTCTTGTTCTTTAACATCTCTTTGAGACTTTCAATCATATTAGCATAATCGCCACTTACATAATGATTACTATGGGCATAGTCCACCATAACCTTTACAGCAGAGCCCTTTGGTACTACTTCTACCCTTTTACTTGCAGTAAATGTTTTCTCTACTCCTGCTATAGCTGCTACAGCATATATATTATACTCTCCAGCTTTTTCTGGTGTCCAGCTAATCGATGCTTTAGCAGTTCCACCTTGACCAATATTATTTACTGTATCTTCACCTATTTTGTTTTTAGCTGAAATACTACCTACATAAAATTCTACCTTTGCATTACTTAGGATACTGCTTCCATTATTATAAACAGTGGCTATTAAATCCACGGTATTCCCGAATTCGAAATAATCGGAGGATACATCTAATCCTGATAGACCTACTGGCAATACTTCCCCTACCCATATTGGAGATGTGACGGAAATATCACCATTGGCTTGAACTACCTTTACATAATAGTAATCATACATTGGGTCTAATTCAAAATTCCAATCCACATTATAACCATCAAATTCTTTTGATGCTGATACTATTCCACCATTGGATATTAATTCTACTTTTGTAATCTTTTGCTCTAAGTCATCTGTGTCTGTTTCATTTATATTTATTGAAACATCTAATTTACCTGGACTGCTAAGTTTAGAGCCCATCAATTGTCCATTTATCTTATATGTGATTTCTATGTTATTATTTTCAGTAGCATAAACCCTCATATCTCTTATGCTGTCATATATGCTATCTTTAGTAAGTTCTTCAGAAAGTATAACCGTCCTTGCCTCATTGGATGTTATCCAATTGCCTTTATGGTTATCTTGATTGTTAGATGGTGCCAAATGCCATCCTTTATCCAAAGCCCTAGTATAGTACTCATAACTTGGGAAATATCCACTACCTCTAACTGGTCCTTCTCCATTACCTACTTCAATTAATTGAACTACATTATCCGTTTCTTCACTGTAGAATCCAAAGTCTGCAAAATCCCCAAAGGTCTTACCTGGGTGATTTAATTGGTTTATAGATTCTGGCCATTGTGCTATCTTATTATAATAAGCTTGTAAATCCATATCTTTATTAGTTCTAGATGCAAACCAAGGTGTATTAAATGTATTTATATGACCCCATCCACCAGTAGAGCCAGACCAAGTCATCTCATATCCAGCTAATGCTACATATTCACCTGGTTTATTATAGTGATTAGCCTTTTCGTGAAGTAATTTCCATTTAGTACTTGTAGATTGATTAATATCCGTAATATCCTCATTATCCAATTCATTATCAAACCAGTTAGAGTGGTCGGTTACTGCAAAGAAATCCGCCTTACCTCTATCCCTTGCCCAAGTATAGGCATCATCTGGTGTGCCTGTACCATCTGAAACATTGGTATGGGAATGTAGTTGTCCAAAGCGGAACTCGTATTCCACTTTACCTATGGTAAATGTCCAGGTTTTACTTGCTTCGTTACCTTTAGTGTCCTTTACTTTGACTGTAACTGTATGGTTTCCTAGTTTTAAATCTTCTTCTAGAGTATATGTTACACTTTCTTCTGTAATATTAGCCTTATCTGTTACATTTATATTATCCACTAGGATTTGCACAGAAGTAGTATCTATTCCAGATGGATCTTCATATTCTGCTTTTATAGTTGGTTTAGTATTAGTATCTTCAAGTATAGCTCCTTCTTTTGGTTCAACATTTGTAATTGTTGGTGGTAATATATCTTCATCATTTATTTCTACTGCATATGGATTATTTATGTCTTCTGGAGCTGTCGTTTCATTAGTTCCATCTGTTGCCCATATATAGTATTCTAAACCTGCTATATCTAATTCTAATTTTAATATAACCGTTCCATACTCTCCATTTATTAAAGTCATTTCCTTTGCTCTGTATTCAGTTTCCCCTTTGGTTCTATAGAATAGTTTAACTCCTTTTACTTCTCTATCATCTGTAACATTGGCTTTTATTTCTAAGTCTAGGTTTATATTAGCTTCAGTTATTGGAGTGTGTTTTATTACTGGCGTTTCAGTATCTGCCCCTAGTTCAGTTTTAGTTATGTCTTCAGCACTATATACCCGTAATTGGTAGGTTTCATTGTAAACTGAACCAAAACCTATAATGTCTACTAAATTTCCCTTTCCAATACCTGTTAATGTAGGTATTCTAAATATAACTAAAGTATCACCTGATAAATCAGTTATAGTAGTATTTCCATCAGTATTTATGTCTCCTAAATAAACTTTTTCTACCTTGACCCTTTGACATTGATAATTATCAGTTTTAATATCTGCGAAAGTAACTACTTCTGGTTCTGGTAATTCATTATCACTGCTTACAACAGATACATCTACAGAATCTTGCGGAATTATCTCTAGTAATCCACCATATTGACCTATCCTTCCTGTAACTATGACTTCGTCTCCTATTTCTAATCCTAAATCTTCCCTACTCTTAAATATATCTATGGCTGCTGTTTCATCTTGGATGAAATAGTTTTTATTTGAATCCATAAAAGTTACTATACCTTTTACTGTGGCATAATCATCTATGTTAAGTTGTCTTGCTTGGACTATTGTTTGTATGACTTGAGGTTTTACTTCTATTTCGTGGGTTGCAGTTAATTCGGTATTATGTGTTGACGTAGCCGTGATTGTAGCTGTTCCCTCTGATACCCCTTGGACTACGCCATTTTCATCTACTGTTGCTATGGTTTCATCTGAACTTGACCAGGTAACGCCTTTTTCTGTGGTGTTTGTTGGGGTGTAGTCTATGGTTAATTGTGTGCTACCGCCTACCGCTACTTCGTTAGCACCTTTTATGGCTATATCTGTTACTGGGATCGGTTCGAATGGTTGACCAGTATAGGATGTCCAAGTGATGTTGTCAATAACTACTTGTGCACCTGATGCTGCACCAATATGTCTTATTTCAAGTTTAAACTGGCCTGATATATTAATATCATTTACTTCGAACTTCTGAACGCCATCAATATTATTGTCTAATTTAAATGTTCCTTTAGATTCATCATTTATCAATAATTCAATTTCTCTTCGTCCCGTTCCTGTATAGGCTTTTTTAGTGTCTACAGAAAAACTACTTATTCCACCATCAATATTAGCATATATTTTAGCTCCATCTGCTGGTTTTCTAAACATCATGCCATTACCATCTATTTCATATCCTGCTAAATCTCCTCTACCACCTTCATAATTCCATGTAATACCATTAACACCGACAAAACTATCTGATGTATAACTTGTTCCCTTATAAGCCAAATTATCAAAAGTCTCAACAAACTCCTGCTCCTCCGCCCCTACCATCATAGGCAGTCCCAGTGTAAAGATACTGCTTAGTATCATCACCAATGCTAAAAACCCACTTAATCTTTTAAAAACTCTATCTTTCAATCTCACTACCCCCTTTACCTCTCAATTATCTCAATCCAAAGTTCTAAGAACTTATTTACTGGTTGGTTTGCTTTTAATATCAGTTTATATTTCCCTAATTCTGTATCTTCAGGTACTTTAAAACTATAATTGAAACCCCCTGTATTATCGGTCTTCAACTGTCCAACGGTTATCGTTTCTTCTCCGTCCTCATCTTGCAATCTTAAAGTTATATCAATATTAGGCAATCCTATCCCATCCTTAAATGCTTTTCCATATACAGTAATTGCTTCATCTATTGTGTATTTTTCTTTATCCAATTCCACTTCAATCGTATATTTTCCGACTAACTTTATATCTAATTTTCTGAACATATTAACTGGCTCGTTAGCTTTAACTATTAGCTCATATTCACCTGGATTAGTGCTTTCTGGAAGTTTAAATTTATAAATAAACTTCCCATTTTTATCTGTTTTCAATTGTTCAACAATAATAGGTTCTTCCCCTAGTTTCAATGTTATATCTATATTGGCTAATCCAATGTTATTTCTAGACACTATACCTGTTAAAGTTATTTCTTCATTTATTTCGTATATATCTTTGTCCAATTTTACATTAAATTGATAACCTATGGGTATTGGTTCTTCTTCCTCATCTTCTACCTTATCCCTATCTTCTTCATCCTTAGAATCCTTAGGTATTATAATTTTTCCATCTTTAATGCTCAATTCTGTGCCCTTTTTTATTAGTTGATTGTTTAATCTAAAGTCTTCATTAGCAACTATTGATTTAATATTGCCTTCTACGATTATTTCTACACCAAGTGATTGTATCTCTATTTTATCTATTTCCGAACCTCTTTCTATTTTAATATTAGATTTTCCAGCAATCTTCATTAATTTTATGGATGTACCTTTCTTAATGGTAAGCTTAGTATTCATATTTACAATAATTGATAATGATTTTGAATTGTCCAACACAACATGGACTAATCCATCTACTTTATTGATTACTATATTATTTAAATGTGAATTATTAATATATATACTATCTGCTCCCCCACCTCTAATGTAAGTTGTCCCCTCAACTATTACATTATCTAAAATAACATCTCCATCACCAATACCTTCTACTAAATACAAATCTCCTTTTATATGCATATCTTTTAACACTACATCCGAAATATTAACTAGTACATTTTTGGCCACATCTTTAGAGTATTCATCTGCAACATTGATAATCTCCCCACTTATTTTGGTAATCATCTTAACAGATTCTGCTCTAGTAATTGGGTTGTTGGGTCTAAAAGTTCCATCTGCATATCCATATATATAACCCCTGTTTTTTAATATGGTAACGTATTCCTGAGCCCAATTATCAATTTTGTTTTGGTCAATAAAACTGCTGTCATTACTTAAACTAATGCCTTCTAATCTAAAGGCAGTAACTATAATCTTTGCAGCTTCTTGACGGGTTATTGGTTTATTAGGTCTAAAAGTATTATCCCCATATCCCTCTACATATCCACATTTAATTGCCTTAGCTACCTCATCATAAAACCAGTTCTTTTCATTTACGTCCTTAAAGGGTACATCGGATTTCCCCTTAGTTCCTATTACTTTGTTAATAATTTTTACAAATTCTGCTCTAGTAATAGGATTATCTGGTTTAAATGTCCCATCTGGATAACCTGAAACAATTCCTTTTGATAATAAATATTCAATTTCATCTTTTGCCCAATGTCTTTCAGCAATTGATATACTCCTTGCTGCAAAAACTAAGATTAATATTACAATAATCAATCTTAGCCCCTTACTATTATTATATTTCGCCAATTTCCCTACCCCCTTTTCTAATAAATTAAATATAATTAAAACCCATTAAATGTGAATTTTAATATATTGGACATATATTATACCATAATTTATTATTATTTCATTGTATTAGTCTTACAAATTTACCAACAATTTCGAGGCCTATTTTCTCAAAACATTCAAAAAAGCCAAAGGAGGGGGATAACCTTTGGCTTTTTGTTATATTATATGTTTTTATGGACAATTTGCCCGTTTATAATGGTGTATTTTACAGTAGCATTGGTGTCCAATGCTGGAGTTCCATCAAAGATGACTAAGTCGGCATCTTTTCCTTTTTCAATGGAACCTACTCTATCATCTATACCAATTATCTTAGCTGGGTTTATGGTGAGCATATTGATAACCCTTTCAATATCTCCACCAAATCTAACAACTTCGCCAGCTTGAACAATGATTACGTCAGGATTTAATATAGGTCCATCTGTCATTATGGCACATGTAACTCCTCTTTTGTCCAATTCTATAAGGCTGTATATATCAATCTTTCCACATTCTCCTGGTAATAGTAATACTCCTATTGGTCCATAAATTACTCCTTTGCAGTTAGATTCTACAATATCATCGTAAAAATCACTCGCTCCCCAAGCATGGTCTAATGTAAAATCAATGTCAAATTCTTTGGCAATGCGGATAATGGTTAACATATCAAATTGTTCGCAATGTACTTTTAATGGTATCTCTTTTCTAAGTACCTTGCATACATTTTCCATACCAAAATCAAATTCTGCTTCTCCTCGTTCTCTTTTTTCCATATACTGTTGCCCTTTGATTAGAGTATCTCTAATTACATTGGCAATTCCCATACGAGTCATAGGCATTTCATTCCTCTTACCATAAACACCTTTAGGATTTCCTCCTAGAGCTGCTTTTAATGCCACTGGATTTTTAATGCACATGTCTTCAATATTATCCCCATAAGATTTTACAGCACATACTAGACCACCTATTACGTTACCGCTTCCTGGAGCAATAGCTGAGGTAGTAATACCAGCTTCTAAAACCCTTTTTAATTCTGGGGATTTAGTATCTATAGAATATATGGATTCTACTTCAGGAGTGGCATTTTTAGTCATTTCATTTAGGTCCTGGTCGTCCATAGTACTGCCAAAGCCACCTATATGGCTATGGGCATCTATTATTCCAGGGATTACTACAAGGCCATTAGCATCTATTACTTCTCCTTTATCCCAACTTAAATTCTGTCCTACATCTACAATCTTACCTTCTTCTATAAGGATATCTCCTTTTTCATAAACTTTCCCAGCAGAAGTATATATTTTCGCATCTTTTATGACCAACATGTATTATCCCTCCTAGAATACAGGATGTTTTCTCCCTGAATAAATGTAGCTTCAATCTTAGCAGAATAGGTTTTAATAGGATTGTCTGTCCATATAACAATATCTGCATCCTTTCCAACTTCTATGGAGCCTATTTTATCCTCTACGCCAAGAATCTTGGCTGGGATGGAAGTAACCATCTTCAATACATCTTCGTCCTTTATACCATATTTATAACATAGTATGGCATTCCATAGTAAGGATTCTTTTCCTGAAGCTGTTCTATCTCCACAACAGCTAATAGCCACATCTATTCCCTTCTCCATAAGTTTTTTAACGCCTTCAAAATCCACATACCTATTGGTAGAAGACATTGCATTGGATAAATCTCCAAGGATTATACTAAAGTTATCCTTCAATATGCTTCCCGTATCTTCACTTACACCAAAGGAACCGGTAAAAACAATATTCACAGGTAAATCCTTTAATGCCAATTCAATTGCATCCATATCGGATTTAGTATTGCAATTAATAAATAATGGAATTTCCCTATCTATTACCTTCTGTAGAGCAACTGATTTGGAATCATATTCTTTTTTATCATCTTTCTTATATTCCATAGCTTTAATAATTGCTTCTTTTAGTAAAGAGATAGCTCCCATTTTAGTCATAGGGCAAGTATTTCTAGTCCCATAAACCTTTTTAGTTTCTGCTGTTATGGAAGAAATCATAGCAACCTTTTCTTTGACTAACATTTCATAGGGATGTTTTCCATAGGTTTTAAATACTGCTGCTTGTCCTCCTAAAACATTGGATGTGGAAGGAGTTATACCTGCACTGGTTACCCCATATTCAAATACCCTTTGAAACATCATACTATCTTGGTCAAAGGAATAAACCACATTCATCTCCGGAGTTACTGGGTTCGAATGCTCTCGTAAATCATTATCCTCCCATCCTGGTCCCTCACATCCCCATACATTAAGGGAATCTATAAATCCAGGAAAAATAGTTTTCCCCTTTGCATCATATATTTCAGTATCCTCTGATACCTTAATGGAAGAGTTGATTTCTTTAATAACTTTTCCATCTATTAAAATATCCGTATTCTCCAATATATTTCCTTTACCGTCATGAACATTTCCGCCTTTAATTAGAATCATTAGGAAACCTCCTTAATCCCTTTTTAAATAGTCTGCCATTAGTAGACCACATTCCAATTGGATACTAATAAGTTTTTTAATAGGTACTACTTCATAATCGATTTCCTTTTCAAGTTTTTCGCTTAATGCCTTTAGTCTATTTAAAGCAGCATTGAAGGCTTCTTCTAAATCCTTTTCTTTTTCTGGATTTGCTTCATTGTTTTCTTTCATATTCTTAAGTTCACTTTCATGGGCTCTAACCAATAATCCATAGGAAAGCATCTTGTAAAATTTAGATACTAAAAGGTTATCAAATTTTTCAGCTACCGTTGCCATCTTTGCAAAATCCGGATTGGTATTGACCATTTCTCTAGTAGCTTCGTTACTTTCATTATTATCGGTAAAAGCTTCTAAGGCTAATCTAAATGGATTTTTCTTATCCATATGTTTTTTAGTCTTATTTAATGTAATTCTTATAAACTCATCTGCTTCTTCACTAAATTCTAAACTCTCTAAAACAGCATCTTTTCTGGTTATATCCGATGGGGATAAATCATTTATCCTTTTATCATAAAAATATGGTAATTCAGTTAAAAGTGTAAAGGCATTACATACTTTTTCGCCATAATCCGAGCTACAAGTTCCTGCTTTAATAACTTCTCCAGGATTTTCTACACCATATTTTTCTAGATAATCATAATCTTGTTGAATTCCTAAATCCTGATAGATTGCAGGAGAATAAGCTACACAATAAGGTGCTTCTGGTTCTCCTAAATTCAAAGGAATACCTTGTTTATGAGCTGCATTTCTCATATCATCATATATTTCTGGAGTTTCCCATGTTATATACCAATAAACACCACCAAAACCAGCATTATGAAGGGAATATATGAATTTTGGTCTTATCTCATCTATTAAATTCATCATAGCCTTAGTTTCAGGAATAGTATCATGGAAATGTAATTCTTTGTAATCGATTGGGAAAGTCCAGTCTACTTGTTGATGACCTGCAGGTCTAAAGAAATTTCTAGCATAGTTATATAGAGTAAAGGGTCCCTTAAACCAATTTTCATTAAGCCTTGTACCATCTGCATCCCAGGATTTTACAATATACCAAGTATAGTCTAGTTTTTCCCTTAATTCTTTGTTTTCAGCTAATTCTCTTGTAAAATATTCAAGCATCATAGCTCCTATTGGCTCATTAGGATGGGGACATCCAAACATAAGAGCATTTTCTGAACCATTGCCAATTTTTAAACAGTATAAAGGATGATTATCTCTAGTTCTACCCATTTCAAACAATTCCACAACTTCTGGATATTCTTCAGCTAATTTTTTGCTACTGGCATCCATTTCATCTACAGTTAAAAACTCATTATAATTAGGTACCTTTCTTATTACTTCATCAATTAAGTTTTTCATTTATGCTACCTCCTAAATAGAGGCTAATTGCACCATCTTTTTCCAGAAAATGCAATTAGCCTTTTAATAGTTAATTACTCTGCTATATCAGTAAATGTAAATTCTTGCCAACCCCATTTTCCAGTACCATCTATTGGTAGATTTGTGAATTTCACATTATTTGCATCATAACCAGCATAGGATACAATTGGAACATATGGAAGGTCTTCTGCTAATATGGCTTGTGCCTTCTTATATAGTTCTGCTCTTTTTTCTTGATCTCCTGTAGCTGCTGCTTGAGCTAATATATCGTCGAATTCTTTATTGCTATATTCTCCATAGTTACTGCCCATCCCTGTGCCAAAACGTTTGTATAATGCATTAGGGTCTGGTCCCATGAATCCACCTTGTAATTCAAGTATGAAATCTCTTTGTATTGAAACCTTTTCATCCCAAGCGTTGAATTCATGAACTTGAACTTTTAACTCAATACCAGCTTTTTCTAATGAAGCTGCCATAAGTTTTGCAGCATCTGGGTATCCACTACTATCAAATACATCTATGGTAAGTCCTCTTACATAGAACCCATCAGCATCTTTAGTATATCCTGCATCTTCTAATATTTTTATAGCTTCTTCTATATTAAATTTAGGGGATGTATCTTCACTATTACTAGCCCATTCGATTAATGAAGGATACATATTGTATTCTGGTTTTTGAACTCCATTAAATATCTTTTGGGATATTTCTTCTTTATCTAATGCTGTAGCTATAGCTTTTCTAACATTCACATCAGATACTAAATCATTATTTAAATTAAATATAATTCTCATAGGTGATGGATATTCGTTTAGTTCCATCCTAATATTTTCATTAGCCATCAATTCATCCACATTGGCTGCAGGTACAGTTTCTAATACATCTATCTCACCATTGATTAATGCTTGTACTGCAGTTGCATCATCAGGAATTATTGTAAATATTACTTTATCAAGTTTAGGAGCTCCCTCATGATAATCTGGATTAGCAACTATAGTAATGCTCTCTCCTTGTTTGAATTCTGATAATTTAAATGGTCCAGAACCTATAGGTTCCATTGAAGCAGGGTTTTCTTCCCATGTTTGTCCATTGTTAAATACATGTTCTGGTAAAATAAAGGTTCCATACCAGCCTAAATCTGCAATAAAGGAAACATCAGCTTGATTCATATTGAAAACTACAGTGTTTTCATCTGGAGTATCAATGGAATCAACTATTTGAAGTCTTGAACTCATATAATAGGTTGGATTTTCTTTTATAGTGTCAAAAGTATATTTTACGTCTTTACTAGTTACAGGTTCCCCATCATGCCAATGAGCATCGTCCCTTAAATGGAAGGTAATAGCTTTACCATCTTCACTTACATCCCATTCAGTAGCTAAATCGGGGATAATCTGTTTACTAGCATCTAACTTAACAAGCCTATTGTATATGTTTTGTACAATAGAATAGTTATTGTCATCTGACAATGTATCTGGATTAAAGGACATTGGGTCTCCAGTAGCTCTTACTATTAATGTTTTTTCTACACCTTCTGTTTTTCCTGCTGTATTATTATCTTTAGTATTAGAACTACATCCTACTGCCGTAACAGCGATTAATGTTAAAACTGCTATTACTAAAAAAATCTTTCTTTTCATGATTATGCCTCCTCATCATTTTTGATTAATTTATCGCAAGCTACTAAATGACCTTGTCCTAAATCAAGAGTAGCTGGATATTTTTTGAAACATTCTTCAGTGGCTTTAAAGCATCTTGGTGCAAAATAACAGCCTGGCCCTGGATTTATTGGTGTAGGTGGTTCCCCTTCTACTTTTATCTTGTCCATAATTTCATCTGGATCTATGGAACCACAATTAGAAATTAAAGTTTGAGTATAAGGATGTTTTGGATTTTTAACTATTTCATCTGCCTCGCCATACTCTACAACTTTTCCTAAATACATTACAGCTACCTTATTAGAAATATACCTAGTAAGGGAGATATCGTGACTGATGAATATTATTGCTGCATCCTTTTCCTTACTCAACCTAATAAGCATATTGATAATCTCAGCTCTAACGGAAACGTCCAACATGGATACAGGTTCATCAGCTATAATAAATTTAGGGTCCATTAACATAGCACGTAAAATAGAAATTCTTTGCAATTGCCCACCAGATAATTCATGAGGATACCTTTTCATAATATCCTTTGCTGGGCGAAGTCCACCAAATTCCAAAGTTTCTTCAATAAGCTTTCTTCTATCCTCTTTTGAATTTCCAATAGAATGGATATTTAATGGTCGCATCAAAATTTCTTCTATAGTATCCCTAGGGGTAAAGGAATCATAGGGATTTTGAAATACTATTTGAACCAATCTTCTAAAAGCCTTTGGGTCTTTCTTCATAAGTTCACTTGTGGACACATTTTCTATATATACATCTCCATCTGTAGGATCTTCGAGCCTAGCAAGAATCCTTCCAAGAGTAGATTTCCCACATCCAGATTCTCCAATTATTCCAAGTATTTCTCCCTTTTCCAGCTGTAAAGATACTCCATCTACAGCTTTTACAAATTGTTTCCCTTTGGAGGTTAAGCTAAACTTGCCCTTTACTGGATACCACATGGATACATTATCTATATTTATATATGATTCATTATTTTTCATCTACTTTTCACCTCCATATAGGTGACATCTAATAGCTCTTTCGTTGCCTAAATCCATTAGCTTAGGTTTTTTCTTGCATATATCCATTGCCTGTTCACATCTAGGAGCAAAAATACACCCTTCATACTTTTGAGATAAGTCTGGTAAAAATCCACTTATACCTTCTAATTTACTATTTTCTCCTTTCAAGGATGGAAAAGATGCCAAAAGTCCTTTAGTATATGGATGTAGAGGGCTTTTTAGCACTTCTTTTACATATCCTAATTCCATAAGCTCTCCAGCATACATAACAGCAACTTTATTACAGGATGTAGCCACTACTGACATATCGTGGGTAATCATTATCCTGGTCATATCCATTTCCCTTTCCATCTTGACAATCTCATCAAGTATTTGTCCTTGAGTAACTACGTCTAAGGCTGTAGTAGCCTCATCTAATATGAGTAGCTTTGGGTTATTAATAAGACTTAAGGCAATGGAAACCCTTTGAAGCATACCACCAGATAGTTCATGAGGATATAGATTATATACTCTATCGGATAGATTTACTAATCCAAGTAAATAGGCAAATCTATCAAATATCTCCTTCTTAGTAGCCTTTGGATTATGAACCCAATATATATCTTCTACTTGTGTTCCTATCTTATGAACAGGAGATAGTGAGTTCATAGATTTTTGGAATACTACAGAAAGTTCTTTCCATCTAATCTTTTTGAGTTCATCTTGAGACATTTTAATTAAATCTTTTCCTAGGAAATTTGCTACCCCTGATATTTCAGTAGTTTTCTCTGGTAAAAGTCTAAGTAAAGCCATAGCCAATGTGGATTTCCCTGATCCAGATTCGCCTACCAGACCTAAAGAATCTCCCCTATTTATTTTGAAACCTGCATCTTTTACTGCATATACTTTTTTATATTTATTTACATAGGTTACATTAAAATCTTTTAACTCTAAGATTGTATTATCCATCTTCTACACCCCTTTTTCCTTGGAATGTTTAGGGTTCATCACATGGTTTAATCCGTCCCCTAATAGATAAAATATGGTTACTGTAATTACAATGGCAACACCTGCAACAGTTGCAATCCACCATGCACTAGTAAGGAAGGATTTCCCATCATATATCATCTGTCCCCAACTTATTATATTGGGATCACCTAAACCTAAAAAGCTTAAACCCGCTTCAGTTAATATTGCATTTGACATTCCAACAGTGGTATTTGCTATAACAGGGAATATTCCATTAGGAATTATATATTTAAATAATATTTGACCTTTAGTTTCTCCCATAGCAGTAGCTGCCTTAACAAAAGTTCTTTCCCTTAAGGATAATGCTTGGGCTCTCATAAGCTTGGCATTACTTGGCCAGGTAGTAAGGCCTATTACAATCATTACATTATAAATACTGTTTCCAAACAATGCAATAATAAGTAATATTAAAAAGAAAGTTGGAAGCATCATAAAAATATTTATTATTTCAGAAACCACTCTATCGGCAGCCCCTCCAAAAAAACCTGCAATCCCGCCTATTAAAATCCCTAATAACCCAGAAATCAAAGCGGAAATTACAGCTACTTGTAAAGAAGTCCTAGTTCCGTAAATAATCATGCTAAAAATATCCTGTCCCATTTTATTGGTCCCAAGTATATGTCCATTTTCTCCTATTTTATTTAATACATCGGGTCCAAAAACATATGGGTCTTCTGGTGCAATATTTGGAGCAAATGCGACAATTATTAATAAAAATATTATGCCTAGTACCCCAAATAAAAGCTGTTTATCGTTTACAATAGTCTTTATCATCTTTAAAGCCCTCCTTAATACCTAATTCTAGGGTCTAGTACTGCATATAAAATATCAACCAACATCATAACAACTGCAACGGAAACTGACATAACTAAATATATCCCCATTAGAGTAGGATAATCCCTTTGGGTGATGGCAGTTAGTACAAGTCTACCAGTCCCTGGCCATGCAAATACCGTTTCTATAAGGGCAACTCCAGTAATCAAATAAGCTAAGGATATACCAAATATTGTTACAGTAGGTAAAATGGCATTTCTAAAAATATATTTGTTAAATATCTTTTTTTCATTCATTCCTGTAGCTCTCAATGTTAAAATGAAGTCTTCATTGGTTACCTGTAATACAGAGGATTTCGCAATCCGATAATATAGAGGAATCTCTATTAGTATCAATGTACCTACAGGCAATATCATATGTTTTAAAACATCCATTACATATGCCATTCCCTTATAGGAAGCCCTTGTGTCTGTCATTCCACAAGTAGGAAGTAGATTAAGTACAGATGAAAATATAATAATCAACATCAAACCTAGCCAGAATGAAGGCATGGAATTTAAAATATAAGAAAAACCTGAAAATACCACATCGACAAAAGAACCTTCTTTTCTAGCAGCAACAATCCCCATTAGAGTACCTATGATAAGAGATAATATTCCAGATGTTAAAACCAACAAAATAGTAGCTGGTAATTTCTCAGTAATCATTTCACTAACTGGTCTATTATAAATAATGGATGTGCCTAAATCTCCACTCATGGCAGTCTTTAAATAAGAAATAAACTGTATGTGTAATGGCTTGTCCAAACCATATTTTTGTTCTAAAGCAGCTCTTAGAGCTGGGTCATCGGTTTCCTTACCCATTAGCGTCTTTATAGGATTCCCCGGCGCTAAATTTATTATTATGAAATTAATAGAAAATACTATTAGAATTGTTAACAACCCTGTTAAAATTCTTTTATATATATACCTTTTCACCAGATTCCCTCCTAGCATATTATTATGGTATCACTTTAAATCGCTGTAGTGAACGTGTTCACTTTTGAATATTGTAAATATCTTAACATAGGTAAATTCTTATGTCAATGCCTTTTTTTAACAATTTTAAGCATTTAGATATTTCATCTATCATGAATATAAACTTTCAATTTTTTAAATATTTGGTATAATTATAATTGGAGTAATGTAGATTTTGAAAGGAGGTTTCTATGCCAAAACAAACTTTTTTTAACCTACCTTCAGAAAAAAAGCAAAAAATTATTAATGCTACTTATGATTTGTTTATCGAAAAAGATTATGAGGATATAAGTATTAGAATGATTACTTCTAGGGCTGAAATTTCAATAGGCAGCTTTTATAAATATTTCCATGATAAAGATGACTTATATATACATTTGATGAGCGAAATTGAAAAAAAGGTATATGCAAAAGAAAGGGAAAAGGGTGGATATTTTCTAATGGATACCGATATAATCCCTATTGAAAAAATATGTACTCAAAAGGAAATCGATTTCAATCGAACTTGGTCTAGAGCACCTATTGAAGTCATGATGAAATTTTACTTCGGTGAATATAGTAAGGAATTGAATAGTCATGTATTGGACGAGCTTATAGAACTTGAAAAATCAGGAAGGTTAAAAGATTTTGTGGATGTAGATTTTGCTTTCCATATCTATGCAACCTCTATGTTCAATGTACAGATTTATTTTAGAGATAATAATATTGTTGATAATGAGGAAAAGCTTAGAATAAAAAGGGATTTTTTTTCTAAATGGTTTCCCAGTGGTATACTAAAAGATGAGGCAAGTTAATGGACAAGGTACTGTTCACTAGTACCTTGTCCATTATTTTAAGCAAATAAAATTTTCAAAACAAATGTGGAAACAACTAATATTAATACTAATATAGGCGTATAGAACCTATATTCCTTGTAAAGTTCACCAGTAGTTACTCCAATATGTTCCAATGTAAAGGCTTGACAGAGGTGAAGTGGTGAAAAAAAGTAGCCAATAAATGCAGAACCAAATACAAAATAGGTATAGATATAAATAAGTTCCCCTGTAATATTAAGCTGAGAAAGCATGGGAAGTATTATAGCTAAAGAGGCTGTTATATTTCCTGTTATATAGCCAAAGAAAATTGAAGAAATCAATAATATACCCATGGTGACTAGCATATTACTGCTTGTACCAAATATATTATTGAATAAACCAATTAAATCTTCCATATTTAATATAATTTCTTTCATAATAAGAACAGCAATAACCGTTAATATGGTATTCCAATTAATAGATTTAATAAGGCCTTTGAAGAAATCTTTTTTATCGCTTAATAAATAGACTATAAAAATACTTGCTATTAAAGTTATGTAAAACGGTAATCCTGTTATGCCATTGATTATTACAGAAATATAAATGGGAGATGTTAAAATAGCAAGTTTTAATAAATTCCCCCTAATGTTTTTTCTAGGCGGCAGTATCTCCGATTCTATATCCTTTAAAAAGAAAAAATATCCTGTAATAATTATTAAAACAACAAAGCATAGATTAAATAAGATCAATTTAAAGATTTTCAAATTGGGGAGAGCAGCAGAAACTATCAATAATGGAGTTGAATAGGGCAATAAAAACATAGCAATGTGACGAAATACAAGATTAATTGCAGCTCTTCGAGAGGGAGATGCATTCATCTCTTCCCCAATATTATTGACAAAAGGAGCAGACAACAATGCCCCTCCAGGTATTATTAAAATTCCAATCATGGCTGGTATTATCATTAAAGCATTTTTTTTACTGCGAATTACAAGTAAAATACTTTCCACTATCTTGTCAAGAATTTTATAATGTTTCATCAATCCCCCAAGGATACTCACCATCATAACCGTTAATATGGTATTCCGTGATGATGGATTAATAAAAATATTAATTGCAACTTTTCCTGCAGTTTCAAGTCCTAAACCAGATATTATGCTTAGAACCCCAGCTGAAATCAAAAGGGTGTAACTCAATTTAAATTTTAATCTTATTAAAAAAGGTATAAGTAAAAAAGATACAAACACTGATGTCAACTGTGCCAAAGTCAAATCATTCCTTTCATTAAAGTCTCTCCTATATATTATATTATTTCATAGATGAATACAAGTACTGTAGAACAACAGGCCCTAATTAAAAAACTTCCCTTTCTATGGCTTTCACCCAAAAAAGGAAGTTTTGTTTGATTCAACATATTGATGTTATTGATATGCTTTCATATATTTAATTATAAAGGTATAGGTAACCATAAAAGATAGGCTAAATCCATATTCCTACATTCCACTAAATAAATAGTTATATATTATATTTGCTCCATCTTCTCTATTTAATTCTGCTTTAGGATTCAAATTGCCATTATACCCTTCAACTATTTTTAGACCATAGGCTATAGATATATACCCTTTTAATTCTGGAGATATATCTTTTGTATCCTTGAATATATCCTTATATATTTCACTTATATCCGCAATTTTATCGTATTTTAATGCCCTTATTATATATTTTATTCCTTCTTCTTTAGTCACCATTTTTTCTGGAGCCTTTTCATCTTCTTTAATAATCCCCATATTAATCAAATAAGCATATAATTTATCCTCTGATTCATCTATTTCCATATAAGGATTTTGTGCCTTTGCTAATAGGTATAGAAAATCCTTTTGAATTATCTTTTCCTTTGGTTTAAACTCTTCTCCTGGTAAGGCTATACCATATTGGGCTAATATATTAATCTTTTCCTTTGCATAACTTTTGTCTATATCCTTATAACTAATTATTGTTGGTACCTTATAAGGTTCTCCCATATAATTTAATATGGTTCCGGTGTTGGCATCAATTATAGATGGTTTATCAGTTTTTAAACCATAGACCAATATTGCTTCTTTCTCATTCTTAACGATTCCTTCATATCTATCAGGATTGACGTATTTTAACTCTATTCCTATATTATCGAACAAAATATCATAAGCCTTATCTATGGACATTACTTTATCCTGTGGTGGAAATTTTGTATTAGTCCAAGTAATTCTATATTCCATTATTTTCCCATTAACAGCATCTACTGTAATTGTTATACCATCTTGTTCTACATAGGCATTGTCAAGTTTTCTAATGAATCCAAAGGAATAGCTTCTTTGGTCTTCTAAAGGTTTAAAACCTTCATGACTCTTTCTAAATTCAACTAACTCAACTTTATCTGGATTTGTTTTTTTAAGGTACTCTTTTGCAATTTCTAAGGATTGTTCCTCATTGTATTTAACTTTTTTATCCGATTCTTCTGGTCCGAATTTATAAAAAGATATAAGCTCCTTGGTTTTTGCATCTATACTTATATTTGCATAATAAGCCTTAGAATCTGAACCTTTTACAAAATCCATTTGCCAATTATAACTATCATCAGATCTCCAGTTTTTATAAAGTCTAACATAATTCAATTTATACTCCGAATCCAATTCTAATATTTCTCTACCAGTTTTTTCAGCTTCTTTTTGAGATATAAGACCTGCAATACCTTCTACTGCTTTTGTCTCATCTGGACTTAATTCATCTGCTGGAGCATCTCCTCTAGCTCCCATGTCAGCAGCTTTTTCATAAAGAGGATAATAATCATTTAACGGAGTCACTTCTCCATCTTTAGCATTAATTCCTAGATTGGTATATTTAGGACTATAAGCTAAAAATACTTTTGGACTTCTATCTCTATAGCTTGTTTTATACATTAAATCCAGTCCTATTTTTTCTTTGTACAATTCCTCAGCTTTTTCCAAAGAAATTAGATTCTTTGCATCTGAAAATTTTAAATCCATATCCCAATTAGCATAATAATTTCTTATTTCTCCTGTGGAACTATCAACAAAAATATCAATACTATTATTGTAATAAGGAATTCCATTTTCAGTTCTCACAAAATTATATCCATAGCCATCAGAATTTATATTTAGGGGTTCTGATACATCTATATATTCAATACTATCTGCAAATTTTGGAGCAACTTTTTTGATGAAATCCTTTGATATTTTTAATCCTTCTTCTTTACTAATCTTTGGTAGTTTAGGTCCTTGTTCCCTATAAATGGGTTTCCACTTCCCATAACTTATCACAGTTCCATCTACAGTTATTGAAACATCTATATTGCCAAACTTCCCCTTACTATCCGACCAATTTAAATAAAATATTGTAGTTTCATCTCTAGAACTTACACTTTGGTCAAATTTATCATATTCACTTCCAATGTTAAATAACTCCTTGCTTTTGACAATGGCTTCTTTCAACTGTTTGTCATAGTTTTGTGCAAAGGAACCAAATGGAATAAAAGTCAAAGCAATAACCATAACCAATAAAAAGGATATTTTCCTTTTCACCTTAACCCCTCCTTATATTAAAAAATCCTTGCTATTTTTAAACTGCTCTATATCTATATTATACTGTTAGTTTGGAAAATATAGGTTACAAACAAGTTACGATTAGCAAGGGATTTTATAGTTGTCCTTATTCCTTCCTTTGTCCATAGGTTTTAAATTTCTCTATCATTAACATCATCTCTTCTTCTGGAAGAATTACAGGTTCTCCTATACATTTAGTTCTATAGTATAACTCTGCACAGTATTCTATTTCTTCAGTTATATTAAATGCATTTAATAAATCCTTAGCACCAGCTAAAAGACCATGGTTTGCTAATAATACAGCCTTTCTATCTTTCATTGCTTCAAAGGCGTTTTCCGCCAGCTCCTTAGTGCCATAAGTGGCATATTTAGCACATCTTACATCTAATCCTGCTAAAGCTACCATATAATGAACTGGCGGCAAGGACCAATTTAGGCAGGCTAAGGTAGTTGCATACATAGTGTGAGTATGGATTATAGCGTCTATATCAGTCCTTCTTTCATAAAATATTCTATGCATTTCCACCTCACTAGAAGGTTTTCTATCCCCATCTACTTGTTCACCTTTGATATTTAATATTACCACATCTTCTGGCTTGGTTTTGAAATAATCAATTCCAGAAGGGCTAATGGCCATTAACTTCTCTTCCCTATTATAAATACTTAAATTCCCACCAGTGCCTTTCGTAAGACCAGAAGTTAATAGTTTTTTCCCATATTCAACGATTAATTCTCTTTCCTTTTTCATCAACATTTGGTATATCCTCCTATTAGATTACTGATAATGCCCTATCTAAATCATATATAATGTCTTCATAATGCTCCAATCCTACAGATATCCTTATCATACTCTCTGTCAAACCAAATTTAGCTAATTCTTCACGAGGATATCCTCTATGGGTCATAGCTGCTGGTAATTCAATGAGGGTCTCGCAATCACCAAGGGACACAGCTAATTGGGCAAGTTTTACTGAATTCACAAATTTTTTTGCCTCTTCTAAGGTTCCATCTATTTCAAAACTAATCATAGCTCCAAACCCAGTCATTTGTTCTTTAGCAATTGAAAATCCTTCAAAGTCTTCAAGACCTGGATAATAAATCTCTCTTACTCTTGGATGATTTTTTAAAAAATTTGCCACTATTAATGCATTTTTTTCATGTTGTTTCATCCTTATTCCTAAAGTTTTTAGTCCTCTAAGTAAAAGCCAAGCATTAAAGGGACTCATTACCCCACCAAATTCACACATATAGTCGAATTTAAGGTAATGAATATAATCCATGTCCTTAGCTATTGCAACTCCACCAACTACATCACCGTGTCCACATATATATTTAGTAGCACTATGGACTACCACATCTGCACCTAGAGTCAAAGGCCTTTGAAAATATGGAGTTGCGAAAGTATTATCGATTACTACCTTTACATCTTTTTCTTTTGCAATGCTACAAATTTTTTCTATATCTAAAATAGTAAGATTGGGATTGGAAGGTGTTTCAAAATATATAACTTTAGACTTTTCATCTATTAAATCCCTTAATTTATCTAAATCTCTTAAGTCAGCTATTCTGCATTCTACATTATACTGAGGAAGTAGGTTGGTTACTACATTGTAACTAGAACCATATAAGGTTTTATTTACTATTACATTATCTCCTGGTTTTAATAATGAAAATAGTACGGAACTTATAGCTGCCATTCCCGATGAAAAAGCTACTGCTCCTTTTCCTTCTTCCAATGCTGCCATCCTATTTTCAAAAAGACGTAAAGTAGGATTATTACCTCTAGTATATACATAATCATCACTTTCAAAGGACATTACTTTTTCCACATGGTCTATATTATCAAATATAAAAGTAGAAGTTTGATATATTGGTGGATTTAACGCATTATTGGCATGTTTTCCATCAGAACCAGCATGTATTGCCATGGTTTCAAAATTATATTCTTTGTTATCCATTATAAATCACCCTTTATTATTTAAGTTTCAATATATTCTCTTTAAATGGAGGTTTCACTATTCCTTTCTCCGTAATAATCCCCGTTATATTTTCATTGGGAGTTACATCAAAGGCTGGATTGTATACTTCCATTCCTTCCGGGGCTATCCTAATATTTTCAATATGAGTAACTTCTTTGCTATCCCTTTCTTCAATATCTATTTCTTTTCCCGTTTCTATTTCAAAATCTATGGTAGTAGTTGGAGCTACTATATAAAAAGGCACACTGTACTCCTTAGCCAATACGGATAGCATAAATGTGCCTATTTTGTTTGCTGTATCTCCATTTAAAGCTATTCTATCTGCTCCTACTAATATTAGGTCTATCTTTCCATCTCTTATCAAAGTAGCAGCTACACTATCAGCAATAAGTTTAGATGGAATACCTTCTTGTACTAATTCCCAGGCTGTAAGCCTCCCTCCTTGTAATCTTGGTCTGGTTTCATCAGCGTAGACAAATATATCTTTTCCACTATAAAAGGCCTCCCTTACCACTCCTAATGCAGTTCCAAACCCTGCAGTAGCAAGGGCTCCTGTATTACAGTGAGTTAAAATAGTTGCTTTTCCATTAACTATTTCATTGCCATATTTCCCCATCTTCCTATTGGTATCTATATCTTCCTTTAATATAGTATCTGCTTCATCCTTTATCTTCTTGTATATTTCATTTACGGATAAATCCTTATTTTTTTCAATAAGATTTCTCATTTTATTTATAGCCCACATTAAATTCACTGCTGTAGGTCTTGATTTATTTAATAGGTCTAGAGCCTTATCCATATTAGCTATAAATTTTTCCTTATCCAAATTTGAAAATTCCTTTGCTGCTAAAACTACTCCATAGGCTGCTGTTGCTCCTATAGCTGGTGCTCCTCGAACAACCATATCCTTTATGGCAAAATCTACATCCTTATAAGTTCTACATTGAAATATTTCATAGGAAATAGGTAGTTTTCTCTGGTCTATTAGGTATAGAATATCTCCTTTAAATTCAATTGTTTTTATCTCTTTCATAATGTTTTCTCTCCTTATCTATTAATCTTACTGATTAAGAAGTTTAATGTCTTAATTGAATGTTATCATCTAACAAATATTCTGTAAACAATGTTTTATACTTTTCATTTGTAAAAACAAATTTATGGGAAATTGTTAAAAATAATATTAAATCATCTATAAACTAAAACTATATGGTATAATCAAATAAGATTAATATTAGAAAGGTGGAAGATTATTGATAGAGCAAACAAACAAAAAAAGAATTATTGCATTACTTATAGCCGTTGTAATAATAGTTGGAGCATTAGTAACTGTTAAATTAGGTTTCAATGGAGATAAGAAAGAGGAAAATGTAGTAGCCCTCGTAGGTGATGAAAAGATTACTAAGGATGAATTATATGATTTTTTAATCAAGGCAAGTGGCGAAAGTGCATTGGATATATTAATTGTCAATAAGATTATACTTCTAGAATCAGAAAAGCAAAATATCCAAATCACTGAAGAAGAAGTTAAAGAGCAAACTGATAAAATGATAGAAAACTTAGGCGGACAACAAGCCTTTGAATCAGCCCTATTGTTTTCTGGTTTTACTGAAGATGAATTAAAAGAGGATATAAAGATGAATCTATACCTTACTAAATTATTAGAACCAGAAATCCCAATAACTGATGAGGATATGAAAAATTATTTCAATGAAAACAAAGATTCTTTTAAGCAACAAGAGGAAGTTAAAGCTCGCCATATATTAGTTGAGAATGAGGAAACTGCTTTGGAAGTTAAAGAAAAATTATCCAAAGGTGAAAGTTTTGAAGAATTGGCTAAAGAATATTCTAAAGATACTAGCAATAGTGAACAAGGTGGAGACTTAGGATTCTTCAAAAGAGGAAGAATGGCAGAAGAATTTGAAGAAGCAGCCTTTTCATTAGAAATTGGAGAAATTAGTGACCCTGTTAAAACCAATTTTGGATATCATATTATTGAAGTAGAAGATAAAAAGGAAGCAAAAGAAGCTAATTTCGAAGACAGTAAAGATGATATAAAAGATATACTGTTCCAGCAAAAATTCCAAGAAGTATATGATACTTGGATACAAGACAAGCTTAACAAATATGAAATAAAAACATTCTTATAATAGTTTGGACAAGGTGCTTATTGAACAGCACCTTGTCCATTTTTTATCTATATAAATAATAAATTATATAAAAGAAGGATTGCTCTAGATATTTGTAGTACAATATTAATTGAGTGTATTTTTCCTTTATAATAAAATCAAAGAGATGAATATTTTGATGGAATATTTTCTATGGCAACTTTTGAATTTATTGAAAATCAAGGGGAAATAAAAATAGAATAATTGATTTAGTATCTGATATTTATGATAATATGGACGATTAATGCAGCTTTGTAATAGATGTAAAATTGTCTAATCTTTGTGGATGTAATTAGTGAAAATAGCTGATAATTATAAAAAGGGATAGATTTTGTCTGTCCCTTCCCTATTATTCTATAGATTCTACTACAATATCTTTTAATATTTCTCTTATTATATCTATATCTGGTATTTTTGTACCTTCTGTCATTACTTTAGCTGTACCACAAGCTACAGCTATTTTCAATGATTGAAAATCAGTAAGGTTGTTTTCAATGGCGTAAATTAACCCTGCAATCATAGCATCTCCTGCTCCCACTGTGCTTTTAATAGGTACTTTAATTTCCTTAGAAATATAAGCATTTTTTTCAGTAATATATATTGCCCCTTCTGATCCTAAAGAAATTAAAACCTTTTTTATTCCTTTATCAATTAAATATTTGCCACCTTTTAATATAGAATTCATATCCTTTTCATCTACATCTACTATACTCTTTAACTCATGAATATTGGGCTTTATAGCATAGGGTATAGCTTCTATTCCTTTCAGCAAAGGTTTGCCATCTGCATCTAAAATGACTCTAACAGATTTTAGATTTAAGCTTTCAATTATATATTTATATATATGATTTCCAATACCTTTAGGTAGACTTCCTGATAGTACTACTAAATCTCCTTCTTTTACTTGTGACAAGAAATGTCCTAAAAAATCCTCCAAATCCTCATTTTTTACTTTAAATCCTTTATTATTTATATCTGTAATAGTTCCAAGTTTTCTTTCTACTATCTTTATATTGGTTCTATTTTCTCCGGATATAATATAAAAATCAGTTTCAATATTAAGACCCTTCAAATAATCTATGAAAATTTTAGAGTTTTCATCTCCCAATATGCCTGCACATATGCTATCTATTCCAAATATATTTAATACCTTGGATACATTGATTCCTTTTCCACCTACATCCTTTCTAGAATCTAGACTCCTATTTACCTCATTTCTTTGATACTCCTCTATTACTATAGTCTCATCTATAGCTGGATTTAATGTTACAGTATAAATCATATTGTCCTCCTTTAGCGTTAGATTAATATATAATTCACTTATCAACTACAGTTTCCAAAGGTATCTTTTATTACATACCCCACTCCCCGTACAGTATATATTATTTTTAGCCCAAAGGGTTCTTCAATCTTAGCACGAAGATATCTAATATATACATCTACTGCATTGGTTCCACCTGAAAAATCGTAACCCCAAATATGTTCAAGTAGAGTTTCACGATTTATAACTATATTTTTATTCTCTAATAGATAATACAATAAATCGAATTCACGTTTTGTCAAATGCACTAATGTATCCTTTACTCGAACTTCTCTTCTATTAGGGTCAAGACGTAAATCTCCTATAACCAGTTCAGCTGATGTTTCCAATTCATTATTTGTCTCCCTTTTTCTAAGAGCTGCTCTAATGCGTGCTAGCAACTCTTCTATTGCAAAAGGTTTTGTAATATAGTCATCAGCACCTCCATCAAGGCCTGTAACCTTATCTACAACTGCATCTCTAGCAGTAAGAAGTATTATAGGCAAATCAGAAAATTGCCTAATCCTTCTAAGGACTTCAATTCCATTAAGACCCGGTAGCATTATATCAAGCAATATTAGGTCAAAGGGCTGGGTTTTTGCTAATTCCAGCCCATCTCTTCCATTGAAAGCCTTCTCTACTTCATAACCCTCATATATAAGCTCTAGTTCTATAAAACGTGCAATTTTTTCTTCATCTTCAACTATCAGAATTCTCCCCATTAGATTTCTCACCTTTTACTTCCTTTTTTAAATTCTCAGCTGCATCAGCAACCGAATCCATGGCACGGTTTACATTTTCTTTCCCTAAATCAGGACCACTAAACATATATCTATATCCGAAGAATAGTCCCAAAATTATAATAGGGATTATAACCCAGAACATAAATACAACAAGGACAACTAATACTGTAACTGGAATGGTCATTATATTATTTCCGTCTTTTATAATTTCAAAATGATTTCTGTTCCCTTTGCTTATTACCTTTCCGCACCATTTAAAGAATCTACCTACTAATTCTCCAAAAGATGTGCCATTATCCCCTTTGGATTCCTTTTTTGCCTTTTTGTCAAAGCCATTACTCCCTCTATTTTCCTCTGAGCTTCTCGAATTGTAATAGCCCCCTCCCTCAGGTACCTTAATGCGATTCTGCTTTTCAAGGTTGATTATAGCTTCGAGAATATCGCCATTAGTTTCTTCAAGGGCTGCTTTTGCTTCATCGTAAGAAATATTTGCTCGTTGGCGTAATTTCTCAACTTGATCTAGAGTTACCATAAATATAACCTCCTATTATTTATTGTAGCTTCATTATAGCAATAGAAAGTTCAAAAACAATTCAAGAAACATTAAAATTTGATTAGAATTATAAAAATGGCTAATGACAAATAAACCTTCAATTTAGCTCCTTATATAATCCTTTAATCGACGGATATATAAGCTTATATTTTTTATATTTCTCATCATAGTAATTAACTAAATCAGGATTTGGATGAATTGTGCTGTTGACTTTAATAAAGGAATTGCATGCTTCATCTACAGTATCAAATAATTTATGCCCTACAGTAGCAAGGATTGCTGCCCCATATGATGGACCTTCTTCTGAATTTACCTTGTTTACTTTAACGTTCAATATATCTGATATTATTTGACACCATATTTGGTTTCTAGCTCCTCCTCCATTTATAGTGATTTCAGAAATATTAATTCCCATATCTTTCATGATTTCAAAAGTATCACGAAGAGAAAAAGCTACACCTTCTAATACTGCACGAGTCATATCTTTCTTTTCATTGGTCATATCCATTCCTATGAAAACCCCTCTTGCATTTGGGTCATTATGTGGAGTTCTTTCACCCATTAGATAAGGTAAAAAGAATATATTTTTATTTACATCAGCCTTTGTTATCTCAGAAACAATTTCATCATATCGAGCTGATTTATTTATTTTTTCAACCCACCACTTCAATGAAGCAGCAGCTGCAAGTGTAACGCCCATTACATGGTATTTCCCATTTGCATTACAAAATGAATGAAGTCTATTATTATCATCTACAAGGAAATCTTTAGTATTAGCAAAGATTACTCCTGATGTTCCTAAAGATACAGAGCATTCATACTCATTAACTATTCCCCCTCCAACTGCAGCAACAGCTTGATCTCCTCCACCAATAACAATTTTAACATTATCATTTAATCCTAATTCATCTGCTAAATCCTTGTTAATATTACCTATAGCTTCATACGATTCATAAAGCTTAGGAAGTTGATGAACTGAAATTCCTAGAATATCTAGCATATCCTCAGACCACTTCTTATTCTTTACATCTAAATACAAGGTTCCAGAAGCATCAGAATAATCCGTTGCAAATACTCCACTCATCTTATATGCTATATAGTCTTTTGGCAGCATTATTTTCTCTATCTTTTCAAAATTATCTGGTTCATTTTCCTTTAACCATAAAATTTTAGGAGCTGTAAAACCAGTTAATGCAATATTGCCTGTCCAATGAGAAATTTTCTCTCTCCCAATTGTATTATTTAAAAACAGGCATTCTTTTTCAGTTCTTTGATCATTCCAAAGTATTGCTGGTCTAATTATATTATCATTTTTGTCTAAAGTTACCAACCCATGCATTTGTCCACTAAAGCTTATAGCCTTAACAGATTTTCCATCTATTCCTTTTAATAATTCTTTTAGCCCTATTAATGTCTGTTCCCACCAGCCCTCTGGATTCTGCTCCGACCAAGAAGGTTGTGGAAAATATATAGGGTATTCTTTACTAACGCTATTGATGATTTCTCCTTTTTCATTAATTATTAATAATTTTACAGAAGAAGTTCCAATATCTATACCGACAAAATACAATTATATACCCCCTCTCTTTTATTACAAATTTTGCCCATAATAAGCATCCTTACCATGTTTCCTTAAAAAATGCTTATCTAATAAGTTTTGATTCATTCTATTAAGATTATCCTTTAACTGTTCTGAGCCATAGGCCATTAGAGCAATCTCTTCCAATATTATAGCATTATGTGCTGCTTCCATTGGGTCCTTCCCCCAAGTAAAAGGTCCATGGGATTTTACAAGTACTCCAGGCATTAAGGTTGGATTTATGCCTTTAAAGGTTTCAACTATAACCTTTCCCGTTTCTCTCTCATAGTTTCCTTTTATTTCATCTTCTGTCATACTTCTAGTACAAGGAATTTTGCCATAAAAATAATCAGCATGGGTAGTTCCATAAGGTTCTATCCCTCTCCCTGCTTGAGCCCATATAGTAGCCCATTTTGAATGGGTATGGACAATTCCACAAATATCTTTAAATTTTCTATATAATTCTAAATGGGTTGGTGTATCTGAGGAGGGATTTAAATCTCCTTCCACCTTATTGCCCTCTAAATCCATAACCACCATATCTTCTGGTTTCATCTTTTCATAAGGAACTCCTGAAGGTTTAATAACAAATAAACCTTTTTCTCGATTAATTCCAGAAGCATTGCCCCAAGTCAGTATTACTAATCCACTTTCTTTCAACAACATATTTGCTTCATAAACTTCTTTTTTTAAATCCTTTAACATAATAATTCTCCTTACAAATTAAGTTTCCATGCAATATCGTTATAAAGCAACTCTTTTTTTAGTTCCACTATATTAGTATCTTTATTTATATGAATAAATTCTATTCCTACCATCTCTGCAAAATCCCTTATATGATCAGCTGTTAATGGATAGCTTAAAACCGTATGATGAGACCCACCTGCAAGTATCCATGCTTCTGCAGAGGTTTGTAAATTTGGTAATGGTCTCCACAAAACTCTTGCTACTGGCAAATTAGGCATATTATCTAGAGGTTTTACCGCAACTGCTTCATTTACAATTAATCTCATCCTACCACATAAATCCACCAAGGATACAAGTATAATATTGCCCTCTTTGCCATCAAAAACCATCCTAGCAGGTGCTTCTTTGCCACCAATTCCTAATTGGTGTACTTGAATTTTAGGTTTACCATCTGCAATTGTTGGGCACACTTCCAACATATGTGCACCTAAATTTAACTCATTACCTTTTTCTAGGTGATAGGTATAATCCTCCATAAAAGATGTACCACCATCAAGACCTTTAGCCATTGTTTTCATAATATAAGTCAAAGCAGCTGTTTGCCAATCTCCTTCTGCCCCAAATCCATATCCATCTTCCATAAGTCTTTGGACAGCAAGTCCAGGTAATTGGTCTAATCCGTATAGATCTTCAAAAGTTGTTGTAAAGGCTCCAAATTTACCTTCTTCTAAGAATTTTCTTATTCCAAGTTCTATTCTACCTTGATATCTAACGGATTCTATGTTGTCCGTAAATAATTCATATTTTTCTCCATATTCCTTCATCAATTTATCTACTTGGTTTTCTTCTATTGAATCAATATATTTTACTAAATCCCCCAAGGGATAATAATTTACTGACCATCCAAGTTTAATTTGTGCCTCAACTTTATCTCCTTCAGTAACTGCTACTTCTCTCATATTATCACCGAATCTAGCCACTTTCAAACTTCTAGATTCCATAACTCCTATTGCTGAACGCATCCAATTGCCAATTTTTTTTATAAAATCTTCATCCTTCCAATAGCCAACGACTATTTTTCTTGGCAATTTAAGTCTTGCTCCTATAAATCCATGTTCCCTATCACCATGGGCTGATTGGTTTAAATTCATATAATCCATATCGATTTCATTCCATGGAATTTCTCTGTTAAATTGAGTATTCATATGAAGATATGGTTTATCCAATTTTGACAATCCTCTAATCCACATTTTGGATGGTGAAAATGTGTGCATCCAAGCTATAATTCCTGCACAATTTTCATCATAATTGGCTTTTTGTATTGTTTTAGTTATTTCATCTGGTCTAGTAGCCACATGTACAAATTTAATAGGCCAAGGAATATCTGGTGTTCTATTTAACTCATCCACCATTATTTCTCCATGGTTTTTTACTTTCTCCAAAACCTCTTCTCCATATAAATGTTGACTTCCTATGATAAACCAAAATTCATAATTATTCATATTGTTCACTCCTACTTTGTAGTGGACTTTTTAATATCTTTCAATCGCTTCATAATATTGTTTTCCCCACGACCAAAATAATCATGAAGTTTTTTATATTCCTCATATAATTTATCATATACTTCTACATTTTCTTTTATTGGTGTATATACTATATCTTTAACTTTACCCATAACTTTTGATGCTTCAACTACATCATTATACCCGCCTTTTTCACTGCCTGCTGCTACAGCTGCAAAAATTGCAGAACCTAGTGCTGGACCCTGTTCAGTTCCTGCTATATGAATTGGCATATTTAATACATCTGCATATATCTGCATCATAAAAGGGTTTTTTTGTGATATTCCACCAGAGGCATAAAATTCATCTACTGGGACTCCATTTTCTCTAAAGGTTTCTATAATCATCCTTGTACCATAAGCAGTTGACTCTATTAATGCCCGATATATCTCTTCAGGTTTAGTTTGAAGGTCCATACCTATTATCAATCCTGTTAAATCCACATCTACTAATACTGATCTGTTTCCATTCCACCAATCCAAAGCTAATAAACCGCTTTCTCCTACTTTTAATTCCTCTGCTTTTTGGGTTAGGTATTGATGTATATCCATTCCTTCTTCTTCTGCCTTTTTCATATATTCAGCTGTTACGCAATTGTCTACAAACCAGGCAAAACTATCTCCTACACAAGATTGTCCAGCTTCATATCCAAAGTATCCTGGTATAATGCCATCTTCTACTACGCCACACATTCCTGGTACTTCTCTCTCTTGGTCCCCCAACAATACATGACAAGTTGAAGTTCCAATAATGGCAAGCATTTTCCCTGGTTCATATATCTTTACCGCTGGAGCACAAACATGGGCATCTACATTTCCTACAGCTACTGCTGTACCAATGTTTAATCCAGTTAGCTTGGAAGCGTACTCTGTAATCTCCCCAGCTTTTTCTCCTATGGGAATTATATCCCTTGATAACTTTTCATCTACTACATTTTCTAATCTATTGTCTAATGCTTTAAAAAAGGCTTTATCTGGATACCCTTCTTTCTTATTCCATATGGCCTTATACCCTGCTGTACATGAATTTCTCGTTTCTTTCCCTGTCAATTGCCATACTATCCAATCCGTTGCTTCAATAAATTTGTCCATTTCATCATATAGTTCTGAATCCTCTTCTAACATTTGCCATATTTTAGGGAATAGCCATTCTGAAGATATTTTACCACCATATCTATTAAGCCATTTTTCACCCATTTCTTCAGCAATACTATTCAACTTATTTGCCAAATCCTGGGCTGCATGATGCTTCCACAGCTTAACATAGGCATGGGGTCTATCTTTATATTTATCTATAAAACATAATGGAGTTCCATCTTCTTTAACAGGTATAGCCGTACAGGCAGTAAAATCTATTCCTATACCAATAACATCATCTGGACTAACATTGGTTTTTTTCAAAACATCTGGTATAGTCTTAGCCAGTACATCTAAATAATCCTGGGGATGTTGTAATGCCCAATCATGGGGTAGCTCTTTCCCTGAAGGTAATCTATGGTCCATAACCTGATGGGGATATTCATATACACTGGAATCTATCTCTTCCCCCGTGTTAACGTTTACTAGTACAGCTCTACCTGATAATGTGCCAAAATCTACTCCTATCGTGTATTTATCCATTGTCCTCACCTCTTAGTATACATTATTTGTGACAAATACTCCAAAATAAAATTAATTATTTCTATAATTCTGAAATTGATAAAATTATTGCCAAAACTATTAATATTGGGGATTGGAATAGTTTTGGCAAGTAAAATTTGTATCTATTGATTTCTATTCTGTTATTTCTGGTATTCTCTTAATTCTAGGATCTGTGAAAACATCGCTTTCGTCCGTACTCTTTGTAGAAAATTCCGATACGACAGCACCTTCCTTACCAGCCTTAAACCAGTGCAATGTACTAGGGTAAAGAGTATGTTGTTCACCAGGTTTTAAAACAATTTCATGATATACAGTATAATATTCTTCGTCACCTTTTGGAGGGGTTACCTTTGGGTTTTCAGTTTTAGGCCCTTCCACATATAGATAGACTGTCCCATATCTACATCTAAAAGTTTCTTCCTTTCCCTGATCCTTTTCTCTTGGTGGATGAAGATGTTCTGGGCATGTTTGATTAGGAAGAAGTACCATTTCCTTGGCACAAACATTATCAGTATTAACATAAGTTATGGCCCCTAATCCCGTCTCTTCAAATTTACCAAGCCCAAAATCAGCAACCTCGATTTTTTCTTTTTCCTCATCTGTTAAAATAATATTGGCTTTATCCAATGTTTCAAGAATAATATTTCTATACTTGTTATATTCTTCAATATTCAACAGAATAACCTCCTTATTTTCTTGAAAATATTTTAATTATCTTTTTCGCTTTTTCTTTCATGGCTTCTTTCCCTACAACATTAATATCTGTGTAAAAAACATTTTTATTTGAATTAAGATATTCCCTAACAGCCTCTGCTCCTTCTTTTGCAAGATAACTAAAATAATTAATTTTCCTTACACCATTATCTATAGCATTTATATAATCCTCGTCTTTCAAACCAGAACCACCGTGCATTACAATTGGAATCTTTGCACTTTCATGTATGTTTCTTAATCTATCAAAATCTAATTTTGGCTCTTTTAAGTAAATACCATGTACAGTTCCAAAGGATGCAGCTAGTGAATCAATCCCTGTTTCTTCAACAAATTTTTTTGCCAAATCAGGATCTGTATAAATATTTTCTACACTTGCATCAGCAGTTTCTTTAGTTTCATCAACACCTATTTCTGAAGTTGCAACTACACCTAATTCAGCTTCTACAGATACATTATATTTACTAGCATAATCAACAACTTTTTTAGTTATTTCAACATTATCTTTATATTCCATATGGGATGCATCAATCATTACTGATGTAAATCCAATATCGATTGCTTGTTTAATTAATTCAAAATCTGAACAGTGGTCTAAATGAACTACAACTGGTATTTTTGCATTTTTAGCAACATTAACTAAAATAGGTCCAATTAAGCTTAAAGGAATAACCTCATTATGACCTTCTGCATGAGCCAATATTAAAGGCATTTTTAATTCTTCTGCTGCCTCTAGAACTGCTCTCATCATTTCTAAGGATGGCACATTAAATGCTCCTACTGCATATCCACCGTCTTCAGCCTTTGATAATACTTCTTTCATATTCACTAACATATTAATCCTCCTAAATTGTTATAGTCTCATGTTTCGGATATTCCTCAAACATCTTCAATAGTTCATTATAAGTCTTTACTCCTGAAGCACCCTCTTCAGCTAATAATAAAGAAGCTGCAGAAGAAGTTGCTAACTTCATTGAGTCTTCAATACTTAAACCTTCGTGAGCTCCATACAATGCACCAGCAGCATATGCATCTCCAGCTCCTACTGTTCCTTTTATTTTTTCTTTCTCCAAGAATAATGAAGGTACACTATATATATTTAATCCATCATATCCAAAACTTCCTTCTGGGCAGTGAATAATTACCCACTCTTTTACTCCCAGCTTTTTCAATTTATATAAAACGTCTCTTATATTCTCTTTAATTAATCTATTATTGGCATCTCTCAAATTTACATTAACACTTTTACCCGCTTCAATTTCATTAATTATACAATAATCAGTATATTTTAAACTTGGAGGAACTTTATCTACAAATCTGTTGGAATTTTCACTAACGATATCAATAGAAGTTTTTAGTCCTATTTCTTGAGCATTTTTCAAAAGCCTAGCCATCTTTGTTCCATATACCTCATCTTCTTCATCCAGTCCATCTAAAAGCAATATATATCCTATATGCAATATTTTGGAATTTAACTTCTCCAAATCAATAGTATCTTCATTAAAAAGATGAGAGTTTCCCCTAAAGAAAAAAAATGTTCTACTTTTATCCGATATATCATTTATTACATCAGTAAAGGGTGTTTTGCCAACTGCTTTGACTTGATTAAAAATAATATTTGGATATTTACTTAAAGTTTCCTTTAGATAATCTCCTTTTTCATCTTTCCCTACTAAAGTTATTATCTCTATTGGAATGTTGTAATCAATTCTTGATAATGTAATTCCACAATTAGAAATAATGCCACCAGTATTTCTATCTATATTCCTTATTGTAGTTAGTTCAGATTTTGCAGGATATTTATCTATATATTTAATTTCATCAACGGCTATATTACCTGCAATTGCTATCCCTCTACGCATTTAATCACCTACCAACAAATTAATCTTTCTTTTTCATTGCATCTGCATATACTGCTACCAAAATAACAATACCCTTAACTATATACTGCCAAAATGATTGTACCCTCATAAGATTAAGACCATTACTTAACACTCCTATAATTAAAGCACCTAAAACAGTTCCGCCTATCTTCCCGGAACCACCACTCATGCTAGTACCACCTAAAACAACAGCTGCTATAGCATCAAGCTCAGCACCTTCTCCAGCAGTAGGTTGTCCTGAAAACATTCTTGAAGCTAGAACTATCCCACTTATTGCTGCCATAAGTCCACTAAAGGTATATGCAAAAAATTCAGTCCTTCTAATATTAATACCTGAAAACTTTGCTGCTTGCTTATTGCCACCTACAGCATAGATATATCTACCTAATTTAGTCCTATTCATTATTAAAGATGCTATAATCAAAATGATTATCAGGTATAAAACTGGAGTTGGTAAAATACCCTTAATATATCCAGAGCCGATGAAATTAAAGGAATCCGACATAACCCTTACAGGTTTCCCACCAGTATAGACATATGAGGCACCCCTAGCAATATTCATAGTAGCTAGTGTTACAATAAATGGGGGTATTTTAGTTGAAGAAATAATCAATCCATTAAATGCCCCTATTATTATACCAAGTAAAATACCAAAAATTACAGCTACCCATACTGGAAATCCATTAAAAGCTATTAGTCCACTTGTCACTACTCCAGTTAAAGCAATTACAGCACCAACAGAAAGGTCTATTCCTCCTAGTATAATTACCATAGTCATAGCTGTGGCTAAATAAAGATTAGTTGAAGTTTGTCTTAGTACATTGCTGATGTTTTTAAATGATAAAAATCTTGGATTAACAATAGACAAGAAGACACAAAGTACTAGGAAACCAATCAGTATGCCCTTATTTTCTTTTATATATCTTCTCATTGCATGACCAATTCTTACAAAAATATTAGATTTTTTATTAGATTTGGAACTAGTATCTTGAATCATTTAATTACCTCCTGTAGCATAATGCATTATTTTTTCTTGAGTGAAATCTTCTTTGTCTAATATCTTTTGAATTCTGCCATTATGCATTATTACAACCCTATCACTCATATTAATAATCTCAGGTAATTCTGAGGATATCATAATAATTGAAACCCCACTATTTACCAATTCATTCATAATAGAATATATTTCTGATTTTGCACCTACATCGACACCTCTTGTAGGTTCATCCAATATCAATATCTTTGGTTTAGTTAATAGCCATCTAGCTATTAATACTTTTTGCTGATTCCCACCGCTTAAATTATTAACTGCTTGCTCTAAGCTTGGGGTTTTTATTGATAAGGACTCTATAAATTCTGAGGATATATCTTCTTCATACTTTGAATTTACCTTAAACCTACTAATAAACTCTTTCAATATCTTTATGGTCATATTAAACCGAACGGACTCTATTAAAAACAATCCTTCTTCTTTTCTGTCTTCTGGTACATAGGCAATATTATAATTCAATGCATCATTTGGGTTTTTAATATTTACCTCTTTTCCTTCAACGATTATCTTTCCTTCATTATAGTTATCTATTCCAAATATACATTTCATAAGGTCTGTTCTTCCAGCACCAACTAAACCAGAAAATCCTAGTATCTCTCCTCTTTTCAGTTCAAAGTTAATATTGTGTAATTTCCCTTTTTTACTTAAACCACAAACACTCATAACGGTTTCGCCTGATTCATTAAAATCCCTTATATAATAGTTTTTTAACTCTCTTCCCACCATCATAGATATTAGCTCGTCTACATTAGTTTCTTTTGTTCTAACAGTTCCTACATATTCTCCATCCCTTATAACTGTGACTCTATCACTTATTTCAAAAATTTCATCTAGTCTATGAGAAATATATACAATTCCAACACCTTGATTCCTTAAATTATTTATGGTTTTAAATAAAAATTCTACTTCTTTTTCAGTCAAGGAAGATGTAGGTTCATCCATAACAATAATCTTTGATTCAAAAGATACAGCTTTTATTATTTCAATCATTTGTTGCTGAGCAACAGTTAATGAATTTAATTGGTTTTCAGCTTTTATATCTAATTCAAATTCATCTAATAAAACCTGAGACTTTTCAACCATAGCCTTCCTATCAACTAGACCAGTCTTAGTTAATATTTCACGACCTAAATAAATGTTTTCAGCCACTGTCATATAGGGTACTAAAACTAAATCTTGATGTATAATACTTATTCCATTTTTATGAGCATCTTTAACATCTTCAATAACACGTTTCTCTCCATTAATGAAGATTTCTCCTTCATCTATTTCATAAATTCCACTTAAAATTTTCATAAGTGTAGATTTTCCCGCACCATTTTCACCCAGCAAAGCATGGACTTCGCCAGCTTCCAGGTTGAAATCTATCCCTTTTAAGGCATATACACCAGGAAACCTCTTATTAACATTTTTCATTTCTAGCAGCTTATTGTTCATATTTTCACCTTCTTTAACGTAAGTGAGCCTCACTTGTTTAAATAAGTAAAGCTCACCATATTAAAAATGCAAATTTGATTTTTATTGCCAGCCATCTACTCCATATTCTTCAACATTATCTTCATTAATTAAGAATGTCTCAACTGGAGTTCTTTCTTCATAAGCTTCATCCTTTAATATTTTATATCCAACTTCCACTGATTTTACACCAATTTGAACTGGTGATTGAGCTCCAGAACCAACAAATTGTCCACCTTGTGCTATTTCTGATTTAGCATCTGGAGATCCATCTACTCCATATATCAATATATCTGTTGCATTAGCAGCTTTACATGCAGCAAGTGCACCAAGTGCAGTTGGGTCATTTCCACCCATTATAGCAACAATATCAGGATTAGCTTGTAAAATATCAGCAGTTATATTCATAGAAGTTTGTAAGTCACCTTTTGCGTCTTGTTGAGCTACTATATTAAAGCCTTTTCCTTCAATAGCCTCTAAAAATCCTTCAATTCTGTCATTTACAGAATTCATTAATGGAGAGTCTAAAACTACAATATCTCCTCCATCTGGGAATCTTTTAGCTAAATCTTCACCACATACAAATCCAGCATTTTTGTTATCTGAACCAACATATGCAGTAACATATTCAAAGTCTTTAACTTCAGTATCGAAATTAATGATTGGAATGCCAGCTTCTTCTAAAGCAACAAGGGCTGGTCTAATTCCTTCCCAGTCAACTGGATTTAAAAATATTGCATCGATACCTTGAGTTATCATATCTTCAATTTGGTTAATTTGTAATGCTACATCCATTGCTGGGTCTGTTGTTATAAGTACGTCTCCATTCTTCTCAACTTCATCTCTAATTGATTTTTCTAAAATTTGGAAGAAAGGGTTGTTCATGGTCATGCAAGTGTACCCAAAGGTATATTGTTCTTTGTCACCAGCTGACGCATCTTCACTATCCTTGCCACCTTCATTAGTACATGCTACTAAACTTACTATTAATGTAAGTGACAAAATTAATAATAAAATTCTTTTTGCCCTATTCATTTTTTTTCCTCCTTTTATTATATTTAAACCACTTTTGTGGTAATAAACTTAATTAAAGTAACGTTTGCATACCAATTATAAAAAATAGCCCTTGGTTTTAAATGTAAATTAAATCAATTATAATTGATTCAACAATTTGTTCGTACATTAACGTAATTATACCAAATTTATTATTATAATTCAACATTAATAATTAAGAAATAAATGAAATACCAAACCTTTGTATCATAGTTTCCAACTAAGTTTTGCATAACCATAAAGCATTCTTTAACATAACATAACATTTTTTGCATAATATGTTTTATTAAATTGCTGCATTATTGTCCGTACAATTCATATCAAAAAATTGATTTAATAATTTACAATTGGCATTACAGAATTTCTAACTATTAACTCTGGCTTATAGATATAAGGAGATACTTCTGATTTTTTTTCAATTATGTCCACTATATATCTTGCTGCTCTTATTCCCATTTCTTCTTGGGGATGTCTAATTGTTGTTAACTCAATACTAGACGTTGTTGATAATTGGGCATCGTCATAACCTAGAACAGATATATCCTTAGGAATATTTAACCCTTTATCTTTTATAGCTTTAATAACACTAAAGGCAATTTCATCATTATAACATACAATTGCAGTTGGAGGATTTTTTAAATCTAATAGATATTTTGTATAATTATATGGATAGATAAATTTATTATCCGTTGTGTATTCTCCAATATGAGGATTGCTAATGTTCGCCTTTTTTAAAGCTGCTATAAATCCCTTTTTCCTATTTACCCCTTGCAGGTCATCTTTCTTAAATATACCTGAAATTCTTTTATGTCCAAGATTAATGGCGTAATTCGTTAATGTATATCCTCCCAATTCATCATCCATAATAATATAGGGTACATCTAATTCTTCATATATTGAATTTATTAGTATATAGGGTATATTCAAATTTTCTATGGCTCTATATAAATCGAGATTTGTATTTTCCAAAGCGCTTGAAGTTGGTTCTATAATAAGTCCTGACATGTCTGAATTGATAATGTTTTTTAATACAGATCTCTCCAAATCCTTTTTATTATTAGTATTATAAAGGACTAAATTATAACCTAAATTACTTAATATTGAATCGATGCCTCTAATTATAGATGGAAATATATACTCAGAAATATATGTTGTTATTATTCCAATATTGTTATTTGTTTTTTTTATTTTTGGACTATAAGTGCAAAAAGTACCTCTTCCTTGTTGTCTACTGATATATCCTTGATTCTCCAATATTTGCAACGATTGCCTCACTGTATGTCTACTTACATTAAATTTTTTCATAAGTGCATGTTCAGTTGGGATTCTCTCCCCCATCCTTATATCAAACTTCTCAAATTTATCTTTTAAATAATCTGCAACTATGTTATATTTAGTTGTTTTTCCTGTAGGTCTCATAAATATTTTCCTTTCTTTTAATAATCTCCATTACTGCAATTTTCTACTTAAGGATACATGAGTTTAGTAGAAATATCAATACAATTCTTTTCATTTGGTTCACCTCCATTTTCATTGGGAAACCCACCATATTCAACAGCACCACTTAATCAATCTTCTATTTATCTTTATTTTACTAAATTGCCACAAAAATGTCCAAATAAGTTAAAAAGATTTATGATTCCCCTTTTATTATATTAATAAAACCTAGACAAATTTGTCTAGGCTTTATTAATATTAAAATTTAAAAAGATTTAATCCAACTTCTTCATTGAATTCCCTATCTACTACGCCATCTATTGTATCTATTATTATCTCTCCTGTGGCACTAATTACTGCTGAAGTCAAATGTCCACCATGTACATTATAATTACCATCTGCCAAAGTAATGTGAAGATGAAGATAGACTTCCCCATCCTTTTGAGATATATTTCCTAAAAGACTTGTGATCTCCATATCCCCAATCAATTCTTTTGAGTGGTATTCTTTGGTGCTTGTTTCAAATAAACCTACCACTACTTTATTGGTAGCCCCAATGCCAGAGATACTACCTAATTTTATTCCTTCTTTTTCACATAGGGTTTTAATAGAATCTACTATCTCCTCACCTTTCTCCAACCTAAGTACATATTTACTTCCAAATTTTTTAAACTCCATATTTAACACTTCCTTTATAAATTAATATTTTTAGAAGAAAAACTCCTTTAAAAAAGAATATCCTAATCTAAAACCAAAGAAAATAATTATGATACCACAAATAATATTAATCCACTTTATGAAATTCTTGTCTATCTTTTTTTGAAACATGGATACTATAGTAGATAATGAAAAAAACCATAAAAATGAAGCTAAACAAAATCCTAATATAAAATATTTACTCATATTATCAGGTACGTAGGCTTGGTATCCGCCTAATAACAAAGACCCATCAATAATTGCCTGAGGGTTTAACCAGGTAACAACAAAAGTGTCTCTCAAAATATTAATAAAGGGTTTTTCAACTTCTATTTCTGTAGATATTTCTGGAGAAGATTTAATAATACTGTAACCTATATAGATTACCACTATACTACCTAATAAAACTATAACCCCCTCCAATATGGGCACTTTGTCTAATAATAACCCAATTCCAAAAAAACAAGCTAACGCAAGGGTGATGTCAAAAAATATTGTTGTAAAAGTTACTCTATAGGCTTTCTTTCTACTTTCTCTTATAGCTGAGTTTATTACGTATAAATTTTGCATCCCTATAGGTGCTACATATCCAAAACCTAACACCAATCCCTGTAATAAATAACCCATATATCTATCCCCTTAAACTTCAATATTTGCATTCTATTATACCATATATTTATTATATATACTCTACATAATAAACCAGACCATATTCCCTGGGATATCATATATAATAATTCTCACTTCTAACGGTTAATATATAGGTATTAGAAGTTATCTCTCATATTTTCCGTTGTTAATTACCTATATTTATGCTATAATAAGTTCTGGAACGTTAGTTCTGAGTTGAGAAACATTGAAACTATTACCTAAACAAGTTGAACTAATATTTAAGTCAATCATTTTAGTATTTGGCTAGAAGAAGGGATTATTTTGTTTAAATCAATTAAATATGAAGAAATAGAAAAAAACTGGGTAGATACAAGCTATGTGTTTATTGATGTAAGAAGCCCATCAGAATATGAAGCCGAAACCATTCCAGGTGCTATAAATATTCCAATTTTTAATGATGAGGAAAGATGCACAATAGGTACAGTCTATAATCAGGAAAGTGTGGAAAAAGCCAAAAGGATTGGAATAGAGTTTGCATCAAAAAAACTTCCCAAAATTTATGAAGAAGTTTATAAACTTAACCATAAATATGATAAATTAGCATTTTTCTGTGCTAGAGGAGGAATGAGGAGCAGCTCTTTAGTCTCTCTTTTTGACTCTATTGGAATAAATGCCTTCAAGATAGAAGGTGGCTATAAATATTATAGAAAACATATCTATAATCACCTTCCAGACTTAATAAAGAATATCCAATTCGTTGTACTATATGGCAATACAGGAACAGGTAAAACACGTATTTTGGAAAAACTTAAAACAAAAGGAATGGATGTACTAGACCTTGAAGGTTGTGCTAATCATAGGGGTTCTATCCTTGGAAATGTAGGTCTTGGTAAACAAAACACTCAAAAGATGTTTGAATCTCTCCTATACCAATCATTAATAAATAGGAAAACAAATTTGGTATTTGTTGAGGGTGAAAGTAGAAGAATAGGAAAAGACATAATACCCGAATATCTATTTGAAGCCATGAACAATGGTATTAATATCAAAATTGAAACTGATATGGAAACAAGGATTAATAACATCTTAGATTCCTATGTGCACAATACGGACAAAGAACTTATAGAATCCTTGGAACATTTAAGGAAACATTTAGGTGATAATAATATAGATAGATATATAAAACTTATAGAGGAACATCAATATAGACCTGTAGCAGAAGAGCTAATGGTTAAATATTATGACCCCATGTACGAGTATAATAATAGAAAATACAGTAAGGTATTTTATAATGATGATATAGAGGTTGTGGCTAATAGGATAATTCAGTGGGTAGATGATTTGTAATCAATATCTTCAAGGCTTTTTGTTTATATCTAAATAACAATCTATTTAGTTTCATTAATGATTACTTCTTTTACTACTTCTTCAGGGAAGACTATGGTTATTCGAGTACCGATATCAACCCTACTCAATATCTCAAAATAGGCTCCGTGACGTTCTATTATCCATTTGGCTATCGATAAACCTAATCCAGAACCTCCTGTCTTTCTTGCTCTAGATTCATCTGAACGATAAAATCGGTCGAATATATGGGGTAAAGCTTCTGGTTCTATACCAATTCCAGTATCCTGAACTACAATATGAATATTACTATCTTTTTTAACAATTCTCAGGATAATCTTATCTCCACTAGGGGTAAACTTTATACTATTATCTACAAGTATTCTAATGGCTTGCTTTAAAAGCTGTTTATCTGCATTAATATAGGCTGGTCTATTTATGTCAACTTCAAAAATATGACTATTATCGATGATTTGTGTTTCACGAATTATCTCATCCATTGTTTCACAACTATCGAAAACTTCCTTATGAAGCTGAATTGTTTCGTTATCTCCTCGTGCTAGGAATAGAAGCTGTTCCACCAAATCCTTCATATTTTCTGTCTCAGATTTAATTGCATCGATTGACTCTTGCAAAGTCTTCTCATCTTTTTTCCCCCAGCGGTCCAAAAGATTAACATAACCCTGTATGACGGATATAGGTGTTCTAAGCTCATGGGATGCATCAGAAACAAACCTTACCTGAGATTGATAGGAATCATTAATACGGTTTAGCATGCCATTTATTGCAGAGGCTAAGTCCTTAAGCTCATCTTGAGAACTATCTATAGATATGTGACTATCTAGCCTATTGGCATCAATATTACTGATAACCCCAGCTAAATCCTTAATATAAGTACCATTTGTCTTAGAGCCTATAGATGATACTTCTGCATTAAGGCTTTTAGCAGTTTCTGCTAACTCAGCTATAGGTTGAAGGGTCTTTCTTATGGCCTTAGAACCTTTATCTATGCTACCAATTAGTATTAATAATTCAAAAATCAATGTGAGGGAAAACAAATACAAGAATAGTTTCAAATCTGAGCCCAATAAATATATTATTTGATAATAGGAGTTATCCAAGGGAAACCCTACAATATATTTAATGGAATATACTTTATCTAAAAGTCTCATGCCTTTATGAGTTTCTGATATTTTAAAACTTCGCTTTGCATCATTTATCTCTACTGGTAAACGATTTTGAATATCTTTTGGAAGTTTAACACCTTTTCCAGGCTCTTCTCCTACTAAAATCTTATACTTTCCCTTTCTATAATATATGGACTCAATATTATCAGGAGATTGTTTTATTATTTCAATTATATCTTGAATTCCTTCCTCTGATTTCCATAGAATAACAAAAAAACTCATTAGAATAATAAGGACATTAACTGCTAGAAAACCAGAAAGCAATCTACCCATCATTCCTAAATTGAGTTTTATTACAAGAGATGAACGTATTTTTGTAGTTATATTGGTTGATGCTCCATTTTTTCTATTCATATTTTATTGCATACCCCACTCCCCGAATAGTATAGATTATTTTTAATCCAAAGGATTCTTTCTTCATATTTATACCAGAGTCATCATATTCCCTATTTTGATCTGTATTTCTCGAATTGTAATAGCCCCCTCCTTCAGGTAACTTAATGCGATTCTCTTTTTCAAGATTTATTATTGCTTCTAGAATATCCCCATTGGTTTCTTCAAGAGCTGCCTTGGCCTCGTCATAAGAAATATTGGCTCTCTGACGCAATTTTTCCACTTGATCTAAAGTTACCATAAATATAACCTCCTGTTATTTGATATGGTTTCATTATAGCAGCAGAAAGTTCAAAAACAATTCAAGAAAAATTAAAATTTGATTAGAATTTAAAATAGACTTAGTTTTTTTGCTATTGTATCATAGGGAAATAGTTTTATCAATAAATCCTAGGGGTAGGAACTAAAAAATAGTGGACAAGCTTTTGTCCCTTTGTCTATTAATCTAAGCTTGTTCCAATTTATCCATATACTCTGATATTTTATTAAGCCCTGTAATTAAATGGGTTTTATCGAAGGCATATCCAATTCTAAAACAACCTTCCATATAAAAAGCTTTGCTAGGAACCACTTGGATTGTTTGGATTATTTATGCATATGACCTTTGTCTTTTCCGTTACTAGAGATTTTAATTCATCTAAATCGGGTAAAGATTGATTTTCTGGTTTTAATCTTAGCAATTTTCGACTACTAACTCTATGGTACCTAAAGAAGGAGTTAAGCCTCCTAAATACATGGCATTATTTAGCTCTATGCGATGAGCTCCAGCCTTTTCAATACCTTCTAATGCCATTTTCCATGTCCCTATAATTGCCCATTCCATTATCATCCCTCATTTCTATTCATATGTTTTACTCATTAGAAAGAAAACCCAGACAAAAATTTGCCTAGGCTTGTAATCTCCATGTCTCTAGTTAATTCCTTTGAGCTGAACTTATTATGTATAGATTTTTTATCCCAATAGGTGCTACATACCCAAAACCTAGTATAAATCCCTATAATAAATAACCCATATATCTACCACCTTTAGCTTCAATATTTATCTTCCATTATATCATATTATAATTATATCTACTTCAAGAAAATATAATAATTACCAATTCCAATGGTTTTAATGATTAAGAAAAGGTAAAATTAAAGGAAAATACAAAATTTAAATATTATAATGTTTTCCTCCTTAATAAAAAAGAACCCTTATTTAAAGAGTTCTTTTTTATAACTATTTTATTGATTTTAGCTTTGCTATATCATTCCAATTCTTTGATGTGACTATTTCTATTGTATTTAATTCCTCTATTATTTTATCTACTTTTGTATTAATTTCTTCCCTAAATTCAGTTAAATCAGCAGTTTGTTCGATTACTGCCTTTAAATCCTTTCTTATTTCTTCTTGTCCCTGCTCTAGTTTCACTTGCCCTTGCTCTAGTTTCATTTGTCCCTGCTCTAAGTTTCCTACCTTTTCGTTTAATTTTCTAAGTTCCCCTAATACTATTTTTTGAAATTCTTCGTTGGTCATTCCCATACCTCCAATCTCGGTTTCCTAGTTATAATATTATATCATACATTCTAAGTCTTTGTTATATATTTAAACTCTTATAATACCAATTTCAAGTTTCAATTCCTTATGGGTAGTCTGATATCAAATTCCACATCTTGATAATACGGGGTGGACGACAAATTTGTGTTAGCCTTTGTATTTCCTTAATATTTTTATAACTTCTTCATCTGATACTGGAAAAAACCTTTCATAAAATTGACCTACTGCATAAAAGGGTTCTTGGGATATTACATATACTAACTCATCATTAAAAGGAGCCCCTACTTTCCTTGTTACAACAATGTCTAAGGGAAGGTTTAATTCTTTGCATATTTCTCCTGCAACAACTACTCCTCCTCGAGGGATACCGAAAACTATGGAATTAGAATCATCTCTGTATTTAATCAGCTTCTCAGCCAATTTCAATCCAGCTTCATTACGATCCCTAAACATACCTCTCCCTCCTTGAAATTTCACTTCAGGTTTATCCCCCAGCAATAGGTGATAATATGCTTATATTGTCATTATGCTCTATTTTAGTTTTAAACATGCTCAACTCTGTAATATTCTTATTGTTTACAAATATTAGACTTCTTTTAAGCTCTTTTATACTCAAATTAGGCTCCAATTCAGATACTTTGAGTAGTAGCTCTTCAACGTTTTTAGCTTCTATTATCAATTGATTATTCTCTACTTTAGTGCTGTAGATACCATATAATTTAACTTTAGCCATTGAAGTTCTCCCTCATTCTATCAGTTTTAGTTTTTCCAATTTAGCCTCTTTAGGTATTCCATTTTGGTTCCATTGTCTGATTTCATAATACCTTTGTTTTAGTTCCTCTAATGGTACATAGCTATTTGGCTCATCTTCTTTTTGTTTGACTTTTATAAGCCTATCTGGCAGAGTATCATCTTTTGATGTTATTCCCCTTTCCACATTATATATTCTCTCTAAGTTATATCCCCTATCTCCTATATTCTTTAGTTTGCCAACGTTCATCTTCATACCCGTTACCAATTCAATGGCTTTTATTTGAGGTATTTGAGGAAGTTTAATTGGTAATAATTTCTCATTTGCTATATTTATAAGTTTTACAATATTGGCAACAAAACTGGTAGTCAATAGTTTATTAGTAAACCTAGTTATTTTACTGTTGGGATTCTTAATTAAACCCCTTGGTAGCATTGCATAAAGGGTAAATAGACAATTCCCTGCTGAAGAAGTAGCCTCCATAATATTTTGTGTCAGGATAGTTAATTCAGCTTTGCCTTTTTTAGAGTAAGGGTCAATACTAAGTCCCAATCCTTCAAATAATACCATATATCCAGCATTTAAATGGCAACCCCCCCTATTAGATACTGCATAGCCTAATCCTTGACCTATAGCAGACCTAGGTTCATAAGCAGAAAGCTCCATTCCCTTTGAGTTTATGGCAAATTCACTACCTCCATATTTTTCTGAAAGATATCTACTTCCTTCAGCTAATTCATCTCCTATACCCCTTCTGTAGGCAACATCTTCAAATATCTCGGATATATTCTCTGTTTTCCCAAACTCTAGGTGGTTTTCCCATAATCCCTTTTCATTTAATTCCATGGCAAAAGCTATAGTTCCACCTGTACTAATAGTATCCATTCCCAATTCATCTAGTTCTAAATTCCATCTCAATATTAACTCTAAATCCTTATTAAGTAAATTTGGTCCTAAAAGGCCTATGGTTTCTAATTCTGGCCCTTTAACTATTTTGCCATCAATTTCTACTTGACGTCCACATTGTATAGGGCATGTAACGCACCCTTTGTTTCTAATTAGAAAATCCTTCCTTAACCTTTCTCCAGATACCATTTCAAAATCATCGTATTGACCATATTTAAAATTCTTAGTAGCTAATATATTTCTATGCTGCATCAAACTAACTAATCCTGCTGTACCTAAAGTTGGCAGTTGTTCCCCTGTTAAAGGATGGTTTCTTAATGTATGTATCCATTTTTTATAAAACTCTTTAGTTTTTTCAGATTCTGCAATTTTGGGTCTAAGATTTCCTTTAGTAATTATAGCCTTTATATTCTTGCTACCCATAACTGCTCCTGTTCCTCCTCTTCCAGCAGCCCTTTCTCCACTAAATATACTTGCATATTTTACTAAATTCTCTCCTGCAGGTCCTATAACAATTTTCCCAGCCTTTGAATCTAAAGCCTCCTGAGTTATACTAACCTTTTTCCCCCATAAATCTTTTGCATCATGAAATAATACTTTTTCCTCGGTAATCTCTATCCATATGGGAGATTGGGATTTATTTTTAATTATCAATGCATCATATCCTGCTCTTTTTAAGGATAATCCAAAATTTCCTCCGCAATTTGAAGATGTGAGTAATCCTGTTAATGGAGAAATAGTGGATATATTAAATCTACTTGAAGCTGGAGCATTGGTTCCAGTTAAAGGGCCTGTACTTATGACTATTATATTTTCTTCATGAAAGGCATTTACATCAGGGTTTACATTGTCCCTAATTATTTTAGCAGCCATTATCTTGCCACCAATATAATCTTCTCTATCTCTATCTGACCAAGGGTATAGACTGGTAGTCCGATTCCTTACATCTATGACTAATACTTTACCCATATACCCACCATATTTAGTCATCTAATCCCCCCTACTTCACATTTTGTGAATGTTTACCTATTAATAAGCCTCCTCTAATATATTCATAACTCTATCAAAAGTAACTTCTACTGGATTTACAATGGCAGCACCATCATTTATTGCAGTCTTTGCAATGGTTTCCAAATCCTCTTTGTTCACTCCTACATCTCTAAGTTTAGTGGGTAATCCACAAATTTCATTGAATTTATTTATAAATTTGCGGATTTCATCTATACACCGTCTTCCTCGCTCTTCCTTAGGAGTTTGGCTATAAACCTCTGAACCTGAAAAGGCTAGAAGTATTCTAGCATATTCTCCTTCACATAGTTCTAAATTTAGATTCATGCAATGAGGAAGTAGTATTGCCATAGCTTCTGCATGGGGTACATTAGAAACTCCTCCACAAGCATGTCCAATGGCATGGACTATTCCTACCATGGAATTGGAAAAGGCTATACCTGCCATTAATGAACCATTAGCCAAGGCAAGTCTTGCTTCTTCATTTTTTCCGTCAACTACTACTTTTTCAAGATAATTGGAAATTAATTCGATGGATGTTAAAGCATAAACATCGCTTATTGGATTCTTTTGAAAACCACTAAAGGCTTCTATACTATGGGTTAAGGCATCCATCCCAGTAGAGGCCGTTAGCTTAGGTGGAAGGGTTACTGTCATTCGAGGGTCTAATACTGCTACATCCGGTAGTATACTGTAGGAGATAAATTCCATCTTCACCTTTCTAGTTGTATCTGCAATTACAGAAACCAAAGTAGCTTCCGAACCTGTACCCGAGGTACTAGGTACTACAATAAAGGGTTTTAGCTTTCCTCCTAATATTTCCAATCCCATATACTCTTTTAAGTCAGTAGCATTAGTAGATACCAGCATATTAACCCCCTTAGCCGTATCTATTACTGAACCTCCTCCCATAGCTACTATGCTATCACAGTTATTATCCTTATATAACTGACTAATTCTATTTACCATCTCTACAGAAGAATCTTGAGGAATGTCCTTAAAGATAAGTCCTATTTCTATATTAGCATTTTCCATAGCATTTGTAACAATATTTAATTGTCCGTTTCTAATCATGGATTTAGTGGTTAAGATAAGAGGTCTGTTAGCTTCTAGGTTACTTAGTTCAAAAGGAATATTCTCTAAAGCATTCTTCCCAGAAATGATTTTTACCGAGTTTTTAAACTCATAATATTCAGGTAACATATTAAATCTCCTCTCTTATTAAGCTATTAATCGAATATAGGCCTTTACTTTAGGCGATGATAGTTCTGGAATTTCTTTTAGAATTTTTTTAGAAATGAATCTAGGAAATAGATAAGCTTCTACATAATATAAGATACGTATGAAAGGCATACTGGCAATTAAATCTCCTTTTACGATAAATCGATGCTGAGCATAACCTTCATAGACTCCGATTTGTCCTAAAATCATTAGTAACGCTGCTTCATAACTTTTAAAGGCAATGGAAAGGTCTGGAGTTTTAGTATACTTGCTTCCTAGATATTTAAGTTTGTCTCCAACCTTTTCTACAGCAACTTTAGTGTCCGTATTAAAAACCTTTAATTCAATAGTAAATCCATCTTCATAAAACTCTAACTCTTTCTGAATCATCTTCTCTATTTTAGAACAAGAAACCAATCCCTTTCCAAGAAATTTAAGCCCTATTCCTGTAACTATTTGTTTAAATCCCACAGATATCCCCCCTTTATCCTAAAATCTTTATCCCTTACTTAATATAATTATATTATAATTTATTATTTGTCAAATATTGCGAATTTTTTATTAGAAAAGAGACACTCCCAATATTATTAGGAGTGTCTCTTCTTTAAGTAAATCTATATGTTGTATGGTCATTCCCTAGATAATTTACTCTTGCATAAATCCTTACAATATTATCCTTACCACTATAGCTAATCTCCACATCTGATGGCCTTCCATCATCCCCTCTATTTTCCAAATGTCTTTCTAAAATATTTAAAGCATAATCCTTATTGTATTCATCATAGTCCTTTCTATATTCATCAGCAGAAATCTCCAATACCAGATTATGGACCCCCTCATTAACCGACCTTTTCTCTATAATATTGTCAAAATTCATACTATCATCCTTTCTAGCTTATATTAAAATTCTAATCTATATTATCTTTTCACATTTTCAAAATTTTTATAATATTATTATTTTTATTTGACTTTCTACCCTTTGATTGTTAAAATTGTATCATATACATCTAATTGTTTTGAGGGAAACCTTAATCTAATTAGATTCAAAACATAACTAATACCTAACAGATATAGAGTAATCTATTCTGAAAGGGATTTAGGATTAAAATTGTGCCTAACTTCCTTTCGGGGAAGTTTTTTTATTTGGAAAGGAGGAATTGCTTTGAAAAAGAGAATAGCTGTCATAAGCGCCATATTGGAAGAACCTGAAAAAATCCAATTTGATTTTAACAAACTTGTCTCTAATTATAAGGACATTATTCGTGGAAGAATGGGAATCCCATTTCATGATGAGGATATATCCGTAATTTCCATTACTGTTGTAGGAACACTAGATGAGATAAATAGCTTGACAGGAAAACTTGGAAATTTAGACAACTGTATTGTTAAAACTTCTATCTCTAAAAAGGAAATAGATTGATGATAAAACTATTAGATAAATTATATAAAAAAAATTATCTTGAAAAAGAAGAGATAATGTACCTATTGGATAATATAGATGAAGATACATACCCTTATATATTTGAAATGGCTGAAAATACTGTTAAAAAGGTATATGGTAACAGAATATTCATAAGGGGACTTATGGAATTTTCTAATTACTGTAGAAATAATTGCATCTATTGCGGTATTAGAAAGGATAACAAAAGTGTAGATAGATATAGGCTCTCAAAGGATGAAATTATTTATTGCCTTGAAGGTGCTCACAATTTAGGATATAGAACCTTTGTACTACAAAGTGGTGAGGATATATATTATACAGATGAATTCATGGTAGAAATTATTAGGGAAATAAAAGATACATTTCCTGATACTGCATTAACCTTATCTATTGGAGAGAGAGGCTACAATGAATATGAGATGTTCTTCAATGCTGGAGTGGATAGGTTTCTATTGCGTCATGAAACAGCTACACCTAATCTCTATAATACCCTTCATCCCAATATGAATTTTGAAAATAGGAAAAACTGTCTTTATAATCTAAAAAAACTTGGTTACCAAGTAGGAGCAGGATTTATTGTTGGTCTTCCAAATGAAAACAATGAGATATTAGCTGATAATCTTTTGTTTTTGAAAGAATTGAATCCTGAGATGATAGGAATTGGTCCTTTAGTTCCTCATCCTCAAACCCCTCTTTCTTATATGAAACCTGGTTCTACCAAAAAAACATTATTGCTTCTAGCCTTGACAAGATTGTTTGTTCCAAAAGCTTTGATGCCAGTAACCACTGCTTTGAACACCCTTGATGAAAAAGGAATTGAAAAGGGAATTAAAGCTGGAGGTAATGTACTTATGCTAAATCTTTCTCCTATCCAGGTAAGAAAAAAATATGAAATCTATAAAAATAAGGAATCTAGGGATGTAAATGAAATAAAAACTGTTGAAAAAAGGATTAACAATATTGGCTATGTTATCGATATGGGACGTGGTGATCATATTGACTGGCAAAAATAAAGGAGGAAACATTATGTATAATTTTAGGACTTATGACAAAGATTTTATTGACGATGGGGGGATTTTTGACCTTCTCGAAAAAGGAAAAAATCCTGATCCAGTAGAGATAAGGAATATAATTGATAAATCTCTAAATAAAACAAGACTGGAACCTATTGAAACTGCAAAGCTTCTCCAAGTTGAAGACCCAGAACTATTAGAGGAGATATTTGAAGCTGCAAGAAAGTTAAAACAAGATATATATGGAAATAGGATTGTGTTCTTTGCACCTCTATATATCGGAAACAAATGTATTAATAATTGTTTGTATTGTGGATTTAGAAGAGACAATGATGCTATAGTTAGAAAAACCCTAACAGCAGAAGAATTAAAAGAACAAATAGAGATTTTAGAAAGTAAAGGCCATAAAAGATTGATTCTTGTTTATGGTGAACATACTTGTTATGATGCTGACTTTATAGCTGAAACCATGAAAGTAGTATATGAAACCAAAAAGGAAAAAGGCGAAATTAGGAGAGTCAATATAAATGCAGCTCCTATGGATGTAGAAGGCTATAAAAAGCTAAAAGAAGCAGGAATAGGCACATTCCAAATATTTCAAGAAACCTATAATCATGATATTTACAAAAAACTTCATCCTCAAGGAACTATCAAGGGAGATTATTCTTGGAGATTGTACGGCCTTGATAGAGCTATGGAAGCTGGAATTGACGATGTTGGAATTGGAGCCTTATTTGGATTATATGACTGGAAATTTGAAGTAATGGGATTATTATTACATGCTATTCACTTAGAAGAAACTTTTGGAGTAGGACCTCATACCATATCCTTCCCAAGAATAGAGCCAGCTATCAATACTGAATTCTATGATCAAACAAAATATAAGGTTTCTGATGAGGATTTCAAAAAAATAATTGCTATAATTCGCCTTTCAGTCCCATATACCGGAATGATTTTAACTGCTAGAGAAACTCCTGAAGTTAGAAAGGAAATGATACCCCTTGGAATATCTCAAATAGACGCAGGCTCAAAAATTGGAATTGGTGGATATAAAAAAGATGATTATATACCAGAAAAAGAACAATTCCACCTGGGTGATATCCGTCCCCTTGATGAGGTAATAAAAGAAATGTGTGATTTTGGATATTTAACCTCCTTCTGTACCGCATGCTATAGATCTGGAAGGACAGGAGAAGATTTTATGGACATAGCAAAACCAGGTAATATTCAAAACTTCTGTATACCCAATGGAATACTAACTTTTAAAGAGTACCTTTTAGATTATGCTTCAGAAGATACAAAAAAAGCAGGAGAAAAATTGATTCAAAATGAACTAAAAGAAATAGGAACTATTAATCCTGAAAAGAAAAAAATGATTGAAGAAAAGTTAAAACTAATAGATGAAGGAAAAAGGGATGTATATGTATAAACCTACAATATCCATATATGGAAAGAGAAATTCTGGAAAGTCCTCTCTTTTAAATGCTATAACAGAACAGGAAGTCTCTATTGTTAGTTCAATAAAGGGTACCACTACAGATCCTGTAAAAAAATCAATGGAGCTAAATCCAATTGGACCAGTTATATTTATTGATACAGCAGGCATTGATGATGAGGGCGAATTGGGAAACTTAAGAATCAAAAAAAGTTTAGATACTGCAAGAAGAACCAATATAGCTATATATATTATGGACATTATGGATATTGATAGAAATTCTTTAAATAGTATGGAACTGTTATTTACTAAATACAATATACCCTATATTCTTGTTATGAATAAAATAGATATGGTGAATAAAGATTATATAGATCAGTTGAAATTGGAATATCCTAATGCTATATTTGTTTCTTCAACTAAAAGGATAAACATTGATATTTTAAAGGAAGAATTAATAAGAAGGATACAGGATATAGAAGCTGACCCTCCTATTGTTGGAGATTTAATACCCTATAACGGCAAGGTTGTTCTTGTTGTCCCCATAGATAAGCAAGCACCTAAGGGAAGACTAATACTCCCCCAAGTTCAGGTTATAAGGGATTGCATAGATAACGGAATTAAATGCTATGTTCTAAGAGATACGGAACTTGAAAGTGGTTTGAAGGATTTAGAGGATATAGATTTAGTTATAACCGACTCCCAAATATTTAAGAAGGTTGATAATATAGTGCCTAAGTATATAAGGTTAACCTCATTTTCAATACTCTTTGCTAGATATAAGGGAGATTTACAAAAACTAGTAGATGGGGTTAGAGCTATAGAAAATCTAAAGAACGGAGACAATATACTTATAGCTGAAAACTGCACCCATAATACTACTCATGAGGACATAGGTAGAGTGAAAATACCCACTCTTCTCCAACAAAAAACCAGAAAGGAATTTAACTTCTATTTTAAAACTGGTTATGATTTCAGTGAAAGTCTAAATAAATATAGCTTAGTCATTCACTGTGGTGGCTGTATGGTGAATAGAAAAGAAATGGGTAGTCGAATAATGCTATGCAATGAAGAAAAAGTTCCAATTACCAATTATGGAATAGTTCTCGCTTATCTAAATGGAATATTAGATAGAACCTTGGAGATTTTTAATAATTAAGTAAGGGGAGGGATACATATATCCCTTCCCCATTTAATAAGTTCGAATGTTATTACTAGACAATCCCTAATCTACCTGCTATTCAAAAGTACCCTTTACTATAGCCTCTCCATCTAATACCATAATCTCCCCCATAGCTATGACTGTTTCAATGTCTAGGGTGTTTTTATCAAGGATTACTATATCTCCATCCCTTCCTTCTTCAATATGTCCTTTATTTCTGAGTTTCAATACATTAGCAGTATTTGCAGTTATTGTTCTTAAGGCTAAGTCTAGGGAAACTCCTTCATCTATTATAGCATCTTTTACTTCATTATAAAGGGATGTAACCTTTCCTATACCTAATCCTATAAACTTTCCTTCTTCATCAAATTTAGGTAAGCTACCTTGACCATCTGACGAGAAGGTAATATTATTGGGAGATACTTCCCCTTCTAATAGGGTTTTCAATGCTCTACTAGGTTTGGTTTCCCATTCCTCCCTATTTTTATTATCGCTACTTGTAGTAAAATCAACTATTCCACCTTTTTTAGCATATTCAATAGATTTCTCAAATAGTTTTAAACTCCTTCCCATATGGGTTGGAAGAAACTGAGTTATTGGTATTTCAGTAGTTTTAACTATTTCCTCTATAAAGTCAAGTTGTCTATCTCCGTCTCCCATATGTATATTGACTATTCCTGCTTTTCCTGATAATATTCCACCCACTCTAGCTTCTGCAGCTACCCTGGTAATATCTTCCATAGTTGGCTGACTGGAGCGATGGTCTGAAAGGGCCACTTCTCCTACACCAATTATTTTATCTATTAATATAATATCATCCTGAATACTCCCTGTTATGGTCCTAATAGGAACCTGATATGAACCTGTATATATATATGTTGTAATTCCTTCTTCTTCTAGGCCATTGGCCTTTGCTATTAGATTTGCCATATTCCTTGTAGTACCATCTGTACCTAATACCCCTATTACAGTAGTAACCCCTCCAAGGGTTATATCTGTAAGCTGTATTTCTGGTGTTCGGGTTTTGAAACTTCCTTCTCCGCCACCACCGCATATATGAACATGGGAATCTATAAATCCAGGTACTACATATTTTTCATGAGCATCAATAATCTCTATATCTACAAAACCCTTAGGAATACTTATCTCATCCTCTATATACCCGATTTTATCTCCAACCAATAATATATCCTTTTTGCCTAAATAATCAGGAGCATAAACCTCTCCACCTTTTATCAATTTCAGCATAATATCCCTCCAACTATTTATACTAAACTCCAGTTATTATTATATACTATTGGTAAATAAAAAACATAATCTAAATATAATAATTATATATAATATAATATTAGGCTATGATATTGATTCTATAAGGGAATAAAATTGGCATAATCCTAAACCCATTAGGTAAAGGATTATGCCCTGTTTAATTTTTGACAACTTAAATATTTGTATTCTGTTCAAATCTAGCTACTGCATCGTTAAAAGCGAATTTAATAGTAGAGTCATCAATATTTTTAATATCATTTAACCGAGTGCCTTCTAAAGACTCCATCTGTTTTATTTTGGAAAATACGCTATACCCTTTTAATACATAGGCTTCTTTAATATAATCCTTATCCATTAACATCATTACTATCGCACCAGGTTTAATAATATGTTTTTTCTGTCCAACTAGTACATCTCCCCGAGCCCTTAGTTGATAGAAAAATGTGTTTACAGTTTTTAATTGTTTTGAAAATAAGAAATTTTGGATAACGCTTGCCAACATGAAAATAATTAGTACTTTTACCATAATAACACTTCCTCTATTCAACCTTTATGAACTCTCCAACTTTAGGTATTCCTTTTAACTTTTCATTTAAATGTATTGTTCCTGGTAATTGGGGGGTTGATTGACCATCGAACTTCAATGTAACATGGCCTAACTCTTGCCATTGTTGCAAAGCTGTATTTCCTATAGCTGAAATCGTATATTGTTCCCTACCAATATAAATTTTTTGATTAACTTCTAAATTCTTTAATAATTCCTCATTACTATGGATAATACAATAATCCCTTAATTCACTAGGTGCATCGTTAGAAAACAATATTAACATATCCAATTGGCTCATTTCACTAACTGAAGTACCTAACTCTATAATTTTTGATTTATATTGTTTCATTTATATCCCTCCAATACCTTTATAACTGTATTAATACATACCAATACTCATTAAATATGCAATGATTACTGCAATTGGTCCAGTAATTTGTCTTGAAAGTAAGAATGCTGGAGTTCCATATTTAATAGTATCAGGCTCTGCCTCTTGCATAGATAGTCCAACGGGTACAAAATCTGCTCCTACCTGTACATTAATAGCAAATAGTGCAGGAAGTGCATATTGAGGTGGTATTGCACCAACAGCTATTTGGCTCCCAAGTAATACGCCAATTACCTGTGCAATAGCTGCACCAGGTCCTAGCAATGGAGACAAAAATGGAAAACCACATATTATTGATATTACTATAAGTCCAACTAGTGAACTAGCCATAGGTTTTAAGGCATTTGCAATAGCATTTCCTATTCCACTAGAAAGTATTATGGTTACTAACACACTAACAAAAACCATAAATGGTAATACAGATTTTATAACAGTATTTACAGACTCTTTTCCAGCTTCATATGCTAAAGAAATAACTTTACCTAAAGAAGTTCCCATTTTCTCAACTGCTGATATGAACCAATTTTCTTTTTTATCTTCAACATTGGAATTCATTGTTGTGTCCACTTTCTTGTTGCTATTTGAGTTTTTATTTGATTTTTGTGTTCCCTCTATAATAGTAGATTCCTTTGAAGATACATGGATACTTTCAGGAGTTACTCCAGAAACATAGATATCTTCATTAATAAATTCAGCAAGTGGACCAGATGGCCCAATAGCATTTAAATTAACAGTGAAAACTCCCTTTTTTGGATAAACACCACATCTTAGAGTTCCTCCGCAGTTAATAACTGCTAAAAGGATTTCATCATCACATAATCCTGACTTAAATCCATCTACAGCCTGAACTCCAGCAAGGTCTGCTATATGTTTAGCAATGTGATGAATACCTCCACCAGTCATAGAAAGAACCTTTTTGTTTGTATCTACTGGTATACGTAGCGGACCTCCCCAGCCTCCATTATCTTTTTCAATAATAATTTCTTTACCACTCATCTTTCAATCCTCCTTTATGCCACTTGTTTGTTATTTCTTTTCATAAGATATACAAAGATTTTTTCTGTTAAAATTCCACGAATTAATCCAAGAATCAACCCTGCTATAATATAACGAATAGCAAGAGGAGCAGTAGATAAACCAAGTTTTGTAATACCATTTGCCACCCCTAGCCAAATAAATAGTTCTGCAGGAACTATATGAGGAAATAAGGATGTCAATGGATGAACTGTTGTACCAAGAGCATCTTCAAATCCCGGTTTTCTTTTCTCTGGAAGAAATTTCCCCACTGCAAGGGCTCCAGGACTACTGAAAAAGAACCAAGCAAAAGATGGTAAAACTAAATAGGATAAAATAGTACTCTTTCCTAAAAATTCAGCAATTTTTGTAATCTTTTTATCCCCTATTACTTTGATTATAAAATTAATTAAAAATAATAACCCTAGTAGCATAGGTATGGTACCTGCTACATTTGCAACAATTTGATCTCCAACTTTCTGGAAAAAGCTAATAAAACTTTCTGCTAATTTAACTGCACTATTCATCATTTTGCCTCCTTTATTTTATTATTATAAAACACTTAAACTTAGATAAGGAATATTTTTTACAACTAGAATATTTATCTTTTTATATTTACAGCTTCACCCTTTTCTAAACTTAAATGTGCAGCTTCTGCTATTCTTAATGCTTCTAATCCATCCTTATCATCTGCTATAAATGGTTTATTATTTATTAAACAATCAACAAAATCATTAATAGGCTCGATTCCAAAACCATATGGTCTTCCATTGTTATTAATTATAAAATATGAATTTGGAGTATGTCCCTTAGAAGTATTGTAAAATTCCACTCCCCTATTCTGTGAATCTAATCTTAGTAAAGTATTTTCTGTTAGTATTTGAGTTCTTCCATCATTATTTTTGGGAAATCCTGATGGATAAATCCATGAGTTTTCAACAGTCCAATAACAATCGTTTTCAAATTTAATAAAAGCTTGTATTGTGTCATAGGTATCTATTCCTTTTGACTTTAATACTTTTTTAGTTCCAACAGCATATACACTAACAGCTTCACAACCCATATACCAACGTATTTGGTCATAACAGTGGGTTCCTAAAAAATGTACTGGAGAAGATTTATCAGCCCAATTAAACCATTTAGTAGGCACATCTATAATATCGTCCATACTCATATAACCACGGATTGGTGCTCCCGTTGACTCTTTTAGTAATTCATTTCTTAGATTAATTGCTGCAGGATCCCATCTTTTATGATAATCTACTGCAACTCTTACATTGTATTTTTTAGCTTCTTCAATTATGGCCAAAGCATCCTCACTAGTAGTAGCCAATGGTTTTTCAATTAGAATATTCTTTCCTTTTCTTATTGCTGCTATAGCAGGTTCCATATGAAAAGCATCTGGTGTTGCTACAGAAACAGCATCTAATTCTTCCTTTTCCAACATTTCTTCAATATTAGTATAAGTATTTGCATTAAATTCATCTGCTAATCCCTTTAAGATATCTTGATTTAAATCACAGATTGCAACTAATTCTACATCTTTGTTCCAGCTAAATGCTCTAATATGATTCATTCCATATATTCCAGCACCTACAACTGCCACTCTTAATTTCTTCATATAAATCCCTCCAAAATAATTGAATTGCTCATATAAACTGCTAACTTTTCTAGAATATAAAACTTTATTACTAACTTTGAATATATTATACTATGGTTGTAGTAAAACTTCAAGTATTTTTATTTATGATGAAGTTTTGCTACTTTTCGAATAAAATGTTATACTTCTTATATGAAGTTTTACAACAATTAGTATATAATATATGTATCAATGAAAAGGAGCATTAATAATGAACAGTAATATATTGATTTTATTAGTATCAAATTTGGATTCCTTGACACCTACTGAGCGGAGTTTAGCCCAATATATTATGGATAATAAAGAATCTGTTGTGGATATGACCCTTAGCACTCTATCAACTAATAGTAATGTTAGTGAGGCTACTATAATAAGATTAACTAAAAAGCTTGGCTTATCAGGATATGCTGAATTCAAGCTAAAACTATCAGCAAGTTTAGTGGCTCCCCATGACTTTAAATCTATAAGGGATATTTACGCAAATGATTCACCTTATGAAATTTTAAATAAAATAACATCTTCAACCAATAAGGCCTTAGAGTTTACAAATCAAATCATCGACCCATTAGAACTAGAAAAGGCTGTTAATTTAATTAGCAAAACTAGTAAAGCTAATCATAATATTTTTATAGTTGCATTAGGAGCTTCAAGTATTATAGCTAGAGATTTACAAACCAAATTTATGAGATTAAATATAAATACAATTTATTATGAAGACATGCATTTAAGTTTAGAAAGCATTATAGGCATTAAAGAAAATGATTTACTAATCGTTCTTACAACACTAGGTAAATCAATGCATGCCCATTACTGTATGGAGATAGCTAAGAATAATAATGCTTCAGTTATACTCATAACTCAATCAGGAAACGAAAACATAGCTGATAAAGCAGATATTATCCTAAATACTGCAAACATTGAAAATAATCTTAGATTAACCTCCCAAACCTCTAGAATATCTCAGTTAATTATAATAGATACTATATTTACCTCCTTAGCACTTGAAAACGATGAAATACAAGATGAGGTGGAAAATACTAGAAGGTTATTTAGGAAATATAAGTATTATTGCGACTAATATGAGAAGCTATTAACTTCAAAAAAAATAAAGGAACTCTATCTAGAATTCCTTTACCTTTACAGGCATTAACCCCTTCTCAATATCTTCCCTATTAGCCTCATATTGGGGTGGAAGTTTTAAGCTTTGACCAAGCTGGTCCAAAGGTTCATCTATGGTAAAACCTGGCTCATCTGTAGCTATTTCAAATAGATTTCCACCCTTTTCTCTAAAGTATATGGATTTAAAATAGTTCCTATCTCTAATAGGACTTACATAATATCTATAATCTTCTAATATATTTATCCATTCCAATTGATCCTCGTCATCTTTCGCTCTTAAAGCTATATGATGGACTGTTCCAATGCCCATATGTCCAACCCCCACAGGTGTAGTTTTTAAATCTATTACATTTCCTATGGAACCTACACTTTTATATCTAATAACATCCAATTCTTTCCCAATTTTCTTTAAACCCAAAACATTTTCTAATAGATAACTAGTCTTTTCAGGAAATAAGGACAATAATGTAGCACCGCCAAATCCTTTAATTGCCTCATTAGAGGTTATTCCTGCATACTCCCAGTCATTCTTTTCTCCTTCTTCTCTTGAAACTATCTCTAATTGCAATCCATGTGGGTCTTGGAACTGTATATATTCTTCCCCGAAACGTTGATTTTTTACATAGGGAATATTAAATTCTTCTAGTCTATTTGTCCAAAAATCCATTGCCCCTACTGGAACAACATAGGAAGTAATGGATACCTGTCCGCCACCTATTGTTCCCTTCCTTGACTTAGACCAAGGGAAAAAAGTAATAGTAGTTCCAGGTTTTCCTTCTTTGTCTCCGAAATAAAGATGGTAGGTATATGGGTCATCGAAATTTACAGTTTTTTTAACCAATCTTAGACCTAATACATGGGTATAAAAATCTATATTCTCCTGAGGATTACCTACTATAGCTGTAATATGATGTATCCCTATAGATTTTTTTAACATATTTTCATCTCCTTTAAATACACTATTAACCCTATATTGTATACATACCACCTAGAATAGCTTGATAATCAAAATAAGGCGACCTAAGTCGCCTATTAATTATTATCCTAACCAGCCTAAGGATAATCTTTTCAGAGTTCCTACAGTTGGGTTCCCCGTTTCTTTATCCCAGCCTGCTATATCATAGTATAATTCCTTTGATTTTTCATATTTTTCTCTATCTAATGACACTCCTTTAGAAGGGCCATCTTTGAAAGGTTGAAAAAGTCTTTCAGGTAAAGTATCATCATCTCTAGTAAATCCTTCCCTAGCATTGAAATACCTCATCATATTTACCTTTCTTTCACCTATTTTCATAAGTTCATAAAGGGAAGTGTCCCAATCTATGCCATATTTAGCTAATAAGATTAAATCCTTTGGCCCATATAAATTTGCAAAACCCCATAGGAATTGACATAGTGATAATGTATCTATTGCAGATTCAAAACATTGGGTATTAAATGCAAACCTTGTCTTTTCATCATCTAATTCAAAATTGTCCTCATATCCCTTATAAATTCCTATCATAGCTAAGTTCTTCCTTCCTTCACTTTCAGGTGGTAATGTAAGTACTGGATCATGTTCTGAAGATTGATGGTCAGCTCCAAAAGGATTCACAGCATATATTAATCCCAGTGAAGGTTTATACTGAGGCATATGGGCAGGTAATTCTTGTTTCTTTACAGTCATACTATATTTAAGGGCTCCATTGCCTATCTTCTTTGCTGCCCTATAGCTACCTTCTGCCAATAGATTCCCTATTCCTTCTCTTTTGCCAATTTTCTCTATTAATTGGATTAACCCTTCATCATTTCCAAAGGTCAATTCTAATCCATCAGTATCCTCTTTAGTCAATAATCCCGCTTCAAAGCATTCCATAACAAAGGATATGGTAGCACCACAGGATATTGTATCTAGTCCATACATATTGCATAGCTGATTTGCTATTGCTACAGTTTCCAAATTGGTAATACCACAATAGGAACCTAAAGCTGCAGCTGTTTCGTATTCAGGCCCACCATATATAGGGTCTACTTTCCCTTCTATTTCTACTACCCTTTTGCATCTCACCGGACATGCATAACAGGTATCTCTTTTCTTTAATATGGTCTCCGTCATAGTGGTCCCCGTTATGTTTTCAGCTCCTTCAGGAAAATATCCAGATATCCAATTCCTAGTGGCTAAAAAACCATTTTTATGATGACTAATAAGCCCTCTGTTGGTACCATGCTCTCCTAACTGTTGTAATCCATGACTGTCATTAAACCTTTCTACTCCTTTTTTGGCTAATTTCTGGAAGTTTTCTCTATCTGCCGCTTTAAGGCCTAGTTTTTTCTTTACGACAATAGCCTTTAAATTTTTAGAGCCCATTACTGCTCCTGTGCCATTTCTGCCATTAGCCCTATTACACATATTTAATATATTTGCAAACTTAACTAAATTTTCTCCTCCAGGCCCTATCTGGGCTATGTCTATATCTTCTATACCTAAATCTTTCCTTATCAGTTTTTCTGCTTCCCCAGTTACTTTCCCCCATATCTTTGAAGCATCTCTCAATTGAACCTTATCACCATCTATGTATAAATATACTGGCTTTTCTGCCCTTCCTTTAAATACTAAGGCATTCCAACCATTTCCCTTTAGGTATGCAGGGAAAAACCCTCCAGCCTGACTATCCCCTATACCATCGGTCAATGGACTTTTAGTGGTTACAGTTATCCTATTGGCTCCTGCAATGGGAAGCCCTGTAAAAGGGGAAACGGAAAACACTAAAATATTTTCTGGAGAAAGAGAATCTACCTTTGGTTTTAACTCTTTTAATAATATATAGGTACCTAGAGCAGAACCTCCTGGATAAAGTCTATGAGTTTCTCCATCCAATATGATCTTCTTAATAGTCCCATTGCTTAAATCTACTTCCAAAATATTTGCACTTGGAAAATTCATAATATCACTCCTCTTCAGTTACATTAAATCTTTATAAAACCCTATAATATTAGATTACCCATAATAATATATAGTAAAACAGCAATAGAATATTAACTTACCACTGATTATGTCAATGGTGATAAAGAAAAAGAGTTAGAGATTATGCAATTTCTGGTAATTGTCCACAAGTTGTTTACATAATAAATAATTTCTTATATAATAACACCTATGTTGTAAACTAAGTAACAGCTGAATCCTAAATTTTTAGGTACGAGGGAACCAACTCAAGGGGTTTAACCCTAATTAGAATGCTAACTTCGGAAGCAAAATTTAGGAAGGAGTGGATAGAAATGAAAAGAAAGAGAATAACACATATCCTTTTGGTCCTGCTAATGTTAGTGGTTATTACTACGCCAGTCTTAGCCAATGAGTCCGCTAGGACATTGCAATTTGGTCATCGGGGAGAAGATGTGCTAAGACTTCAGCAGGCATTAAACCAAAAAGGTTACTATTATTTTTATTTAGATGGAATTTTTGGAAAGATAACAGAAAGAGCTGTTATAAACTTTCAAATAGACCATAAGATAAGAATTGATGGTATTGCAGGACCGGAGACTCAAAGGACCTTATATGGATATCCTACAGCATCAAGAGGAGGGACAAGTATTAGAAGTTATAATGCAGGGGATATATACTGGCTAGCTCGAATTATTGAAGCAGAAGCTGGTGGAGAACCTTATAAAGGAAAGGTTGCTGTTGGAAATGTAATTCTAAACAGAGTCAATTCCAAAAACTTCCCCAATACAATATATAATGTAATATTCGAATACTATGGAAGTATTCCTCAATTCAGTCCTGTTGCTGATGGCACCATTTACAACACCCCCTCTCAAGAAAGTATTAATGCTGCAAAGGACGCAATAAACGGTATAAGGCCCGTTGGAAATTCAACATATTTCTTTAATCCAAGCAAATCAGCTGGTTCTTGGATTGTAAAAAACAAATCTTATGTATCAAGAATTGGTGGACATGTATTCTATCAATAATGGTTTAGGGGACAGTTATTTAAACTGTCCCCTACTCATTTTCTTATTTTTTAAATATTCCTTTTAACCAAGCTATAAAACCTTTTTCCTCTTTTACTTCCGATTTTATTTCTATACTTTCTTGTTTTTCTTCTCCTTTTATTCCTTCAGTTTTCATGATGAATTTAAGGCTTCCCTCCATGCCATCACTTATACCTGTAAAACTATTGTTGGATTTAGATATTTCTACCAATTTATCTTTGGTTTCTATTATATTTGTTATATCCAAATCGCTACCACTTATTTCATCATCCAGTCTCTTTATTCCTTCTTGGTGAAATCTATTCATTCCTTCATTTAATTCTTTGGCACCTTCTGTTAATTGATGGCTTCCTTCTTTAAGTTTTTCTCCACCCTGGGCTAGTCCATCGGTTCCCTTTGATAGCTCAGATATACCACCATATAGTTTGTCTACTCCTCCATTTAACTCTCCTAATCCATTAGTTAGATTTTCAGTACCTTTAGCTAATCCTTTAGAACCATCAACAAATTGACCTGCTCCTTCTTTTGCAACTATTGCATTTTCGTTTATGCTATTTGCTCCCTGTTGTAATGCGGTACTACCTTCTACTAACTGATTGGAAGCCTCTTTCAATCCTTCAGTACCTGTAGCTAACTCATTTAATCCACCGTTTATTTTTTTCTGTCCTCCATTTACATTTTCAATTCCTTGGGATAATTCTATTGATGCTGTTTCTGCTTCCTTTAGTCCTTCTTCTAGTTGGGTTAAGGCTAATACCAATTCATTACTTGAGTTTTTAAGGCCTTCTAAGGCTAATTTTTGTTCCCCTAATGTTCCTTGCATAGTTTGAGCTAATGATGAACCTCCAGGTAATTTTTCTATCCCCTTGGCTATTTTTTCTAGACCATTTACACCTTTAAGCAATAAATCTACCACTTTCTCCTCTTTTTCTTTTCCTGCTTTTATTTGTGCTAATGCTTCTAAACTTTTACCTAATCCTTCACTTAAACTGTCTTGTCCATTTTTTAAGGTTTCTGTTCCTTGGATTAAATCTTCCATTCCATTATTTAAGGCTTTGGTGCTTTCTGGAATTTTATCTACTCCCTCTGCCACCATTTTTGCTCCTTGGGAGAATTCTACAGCTTTTTCGCTAAATTCCACTGCCCCATTGCCTAATCCTACAAATCCTTCCCCTAATTGGTTAGCACTTTGGGATAAAGTATTGGTTCCTGCATTTATCTCTAAGCTACCTTCGTAAGCTTCATTAATACCTTCTTTTAATTTTAACGAACCCTCCAATAAGGAATTGGAACCAAAATTAACTTGATTTACTCCATTTATCAATTCATCTATCCCATTATTTAATTCACTTTGCCCATCATATAGTTTTTGTGTAGCTTCAGATAATTTTTCACTGGCCTCTTTTATCTTATCTATTCCATCTATTAATTCGTCTAGATTTTTAGCATCATCTAAACCATCTATTTCAGGTATTTCCGATGTAATGGTGAAAACTATTGGTTTCATCTCAAAATCCATTGTTTTCCCTACAACTTCTAAATGATTTGGCATATCTAGTATCTTATCCTCTAATCCTAAGCTTTCATTAAATCCAGGTAAAGACACAAAGGTTATTATCTGATTACTTCCATCGGATAAAACTTTTCCTGAATTGGTCTTCAAGTTGGTAAACCTATCCATAGGTAAATCCACTACAGTAACTACCATATAGGGTGCATATACTTCATTCCGTTTATCCTTATTATTAATATCTATAGTAATCTTTATATCTCCCGATTTCCCAACTATATCCTCTAAGCTTACTTCCTTACCATCAAGATAATATTTGATTTCTGGCTGGATTGGCAATGGCTTATCTACTTTTCCTTGGTAATATATATCCTTTTTATCTGTATCCCATATTAGCTTTCCTTCTTCTATAGTTGGGACTTCCTCTCCTTTAACATTTGTTACTTCTGTTAATATACTATTATCTTCCACATTTTTTAAAGGAGAATCAGAATGAAGCCAAATACTAGATGTCTTTTCTAATTCTTCACCTTTATTATTCAAATTTACATATACGGTTTCCTCTTTAGAAATTTTTCCCTCTGCCATTACAAAACTTGAGGATAAGATGGTTAAAACCATTGCTACAACTAAAACTCTAGCTATTATTCTATCTATTTTCATATAAAATCCTTCCTTTCTCCACTTTTTCCTTTATGCCCTTATTCCAGTTTTTAGATGTAATACTAATAAAGCTTTCACTAGCTATTAATACTCCTGGTAATATAAATAGTATTATTACCGTACTTATTAAGGCTCCCCTTGCAATCATAGTGCTTAAACTCTTTACCAATTCCATATCGGATATTATAGCTACTCCCACAGTAGAGCCAAAGAATGCTAAACCACTAGTAATTATAGACTTTGATGATTCTCTTACAGTAATCTCCATGGCTTCAAATTTTTCATGTCCTTTTCTTATTTCTTCCCTAAATCTAGTAGTTAGTAATATAGCATAATCTACTGTTGCTCCCAATTGGATTGAACCTATTACTATACTTGCTATAAATGGTATTGAGTGACCTAAATAATAGGGAATTCCCATATTGATAAATATAGCTAAAGTTATAGCCAATATTAAAAATATTGGTATGGAAATAGAGGTAAATACTAAAAGTATTATGATAAATACTGCTATATTGGATATAGTGCTTACCCTTTTAAAATCCCTGTCTGCAATACCTATTAAATCCTTAGTCAATACTCCTTCTCCTGTAACAATACCATTTTCATCATAGTTTTTAACAATTTTCTCTATTCTTTCTATTTGTGCATTTTCTTCATCAGTTGCTGCTTTGTATTTGGAGTTTATTAGTATTTGCTTATAATCTTCCTGTTCAAACCTATCCTTTATTCCATCTGGGATAAAGTTTTCTGGTATACTTGGTCCTATTAGCTTTTGATAGGATAGTACATTCTCTATTCCATCTACCTTTTCAATTTCTTTTATCATCTCTTTTATTTCATAATTAGGTACATCCTTTGATAAAAGAACCATATGGGTTGTCATCATATTGTATTCTTCTTTTAATTTTCTAAAAGCTACTATGGATTCCATATCATCTGGTAAAGACTCATCTAGATTGTAATATACTTCATTATTCCTCTGTCCATAGAAGGCAGGTAAGAATATCAATATTCCAATTAATATAAATACTCTATAATGCTTAGTAACTAAATTTGACAATCCTCCAAATTCTGGCAATATAGTTCCATGATTAAATCTTTTAATAACCTTGTCAAATGTAAGTATTAATGCTGGTAATATAGTTAGTACTGAAACAACTCCAAATACTACCCCTTTAGCCATTACCAGTCCTATATCCTTCCCTATGGTCAATTCCATGAATGCTATGGCTAAAAACCCAGCTATAGTTGTTAAGGAACTACCTACTATGGATGAAGCTGTTTTTACTATGGCATTGGCCATAGCCTCATTTTTATCCTCAGAAACTTTACACTCTTCTTCATATCTATGAAGCAAGAATATAGAATAATCTAAGGTAACCCCTAATTGTAATACAGCTGCTAATGACTGGGTTATATAGGATATTTCTCCAAAGAATATATTGGTTCCAAAATTATATAATATGGCATATCCTATACTTATTAGAATTATAAATGGAACTATGGTAGATTCTAGCGTTAACATTAGCACTATCGTAGCTAAAGCTACAGCTAAGGCTACATATATGGGTGTTTGTTGGTCAGCTAAATCTACCGTGTCCTTTAACATTGCTGCCATTCCACTTAAGAAAGATTGTTTATCTAATATACTTCGTATATCTACTATAGCTTGTTCCGTTATTGGTGATGATGATTCATTAGTAAATTTAATCATTAGCAAAGTAGAATTTTCCCTATAGAATATCTCTTTCAATTCATCTGGTAGCATATCTTTAGGTATACTTATATCCAAAAAATCATCTACCCATATTACATTTTCTACCCCTTCTATTTTGGATATCTTATCCTTTACCTTTACCACATCTTTTGCTTCCATATCTTCAATTATTAGCATTCCAGTAGCAGAACTATTAAATACATCATTTAGTATTTCCTGTCCCTTTACCGAATCTAAATTCTTTGGTAAATAGGTTAAAATATCGTAATTAATCCTAGTTGATACCATCCCATAGATAGATGGCAACAACAGTAATGTAGCAATTATTAAAACCATTTTTCTGTGCTTTGCCACAAATTGTCCAAATCTATTCATACAATCATCTCCTAAATAATTTTCTTTATAGTATTGAAGAGGATAGGTTTCATTTCATCTATATCAGCAGGTTCATTTAATATTATGGAACTATAGCATACAGAACCCGTTAGTTCTATAATCATAAATAATATTTTATCTATATCTTCTTTTAATAAGGAAGAATCCTTATATCCCCTTTCAAATAATCCATATATTTCATGTATCTCTTCATAGTCCTTATAGGCCTTCTTAAATACCCCCCAAGAAAGATTCTTATATATTAATTTCAACATAAGTTTGTCTTTTTTAAAGTATTCGATGATATAATCTATAAAATACAATAGTTCCTCTTCAAATCCTTCAAAACTTTTAAGTTGTGTTTCCCTTATAGCTTCACTTAAAACATGACAACTTTTGCTGAGGATTATCTTATCTAATATGTCATACTTATCTTTAAAGTAAAGATAAAAGGTTCCTTTGGCTACTCCAGCTTTCTTAACTATATCGTTAATGGCTGTTTCATTTATTCCTTTTGTAGTAAATAAATCGTAAGCAGCTGAATAAAGGGAATTTTCCTTTTGCTTTTTGTTTTTTTCTACTTTTGATACCAAAATAATCACCTCCTCAGAATCAGGAACTAAAAATTGACCATTGGTCATTTTGTATAAATATCATTATAATACTAAAATGACCAATGGTCAATACTTTTATCCAAGTTTTTTCCCTTAAACTAAAAGTTTATATTTTGGGACTTTGCGAAATTTTCAGTAAACTTCTGTTAAAAATAAAAAACGGACAAAATATTCTGTCCATTTTTCGTTAATTTTCCTTTAAAGTTAATTTACCTATACTTAAATAGGTTATTATCCCAGTTCCAATTGGTATTAATACCTTCATTATATCTCCTATTATATTGTCTAATGATATCTTTCCTAATATATTAAAGGTTATAATTACAACCCATGCCATAATAGCTGCTGATACAATAAGTTTTATTAATCTTTTCCCTTCCCTGTGGATATCTATGACTTTTACCCTTTTATTTAAGTCTTTTATCAACAGTATTGTGACCAAAGTTGTGGAAATGCTAGTGGCTAAAGCTATACCATTGATTCCCATATATTTAGATAATATTAAATTTAAAACAAAATTTGTAATTACTCCTACACCTGCAGATATCATAGGTGTTAATGAATCATGCATTGCATAATGTACCTTAGTCAGTATCAAAACCATAGCCATGCTTCCTAGACCTAAGGCATAATAGGTTAATGCTCCTGAAGTCATCAAAGTGGCTGTTGTCCCAAATTCTCCCCTTTCGAACAGTAATCTTACAATGGGTTCAGATAGGGTTACCAATATAACCATTGCTGGTATTACTATGGAAAGGACAATTTTAGTTCCCCTTAACATTGCAGATTTTAAGGTTTCTATATTTTCTCTACTGAATTCTTGTGATATTATGGGAAATAATACAGTAACAATTGCAGTAATAAAAATTCCTAAAATCAATTGAATAATATCATTGGCGTAGTTTAGCCAGGAAATAGACCCTGGCGCTAATGTAGAGGCTATTGACTTGTCTACCACTATATTAACCCTATTTATAGAAATGCCTATGATTATAGGTATAAACATTATTCCAAATTCTTGTATATAGGCATTTTTTAAGTCTAAAATCCGTTCATATCTGTATCCTAAATTCATAGAAGGAGTTATTACCGAATATAGTTGTACAGCAGAAGCTAATACCCCTGCTATCATTAAACCATAAATTCCATATCTATTTAAAAAAATTAAAAATACTAAATATACTATATTATAATAAACCCAAGATTTTGTACCAGCTTTAAAGGCATGGAAACTCTGTAAATATGCAATAAATACTGCCCTTATCGTTATGAATATGACAATAGGCAAACCTATTTTCATTAAATTTACTGTGGTTTGAAATTCTTCACCTGCAAAACCTGTAGCTAGAATTTTTATCACCAATGGAGATAAAAACCAGCCTAATATTATCAAAACCATGGAAAGAATTATTATAATATGGAGTAAATTGTTTACATAGTCTACTTTCCTCCAACTGCCCTCCTTTTCCTCTATCTTTAATAATATAGGTACCATCCCAGTACTAATTCCTTCTCCTATTATTTCTGCCAATAAAGTTGCAGCCACAAAGGCAGTAAAATAAGCATCTGTTTCAAAACAACAACCTATTTTGGAAGCAATTAAAGCTTCTTTTATAAAGGTCAATATTTTATTTAGTGTCCCAAATATTATAATAAATCTGGCGGATTTAAATGCTTTTTTCATCATGGCTTTCATTTATATTCCTCCATATTTTTAGCTTAATTTTTTTATTTTATTTTTTCATAGGTTACTTTACACTATCTTTAATAATTAGATTGTCTATTATGGTGATTATTATGGTACCCTAATTTGGTTTAGTCAAAACATAAATGTACAACCTGTATCATAGGGATAATATTTTCCTTTTTGGACATAATAAATATAAAAGGGAGAAGGGAGATATCTATGGGGGAAAAATTCGTGGTAGTTGTAGATGAAGAATTTTCTGACCCTATGCCAAAGAAAGAAGCTATAAAGAAGGTTAAAAGCTATGATGATAAGACAGTTAATGCTTATATGGTGTCAGAAAAAGAAGCAAAAAATTTGAAAACCATCATAAGATAAGACAGGGAATTTTCATATCCTCTGTCTTATCTATTAAGTAATCCTCTTATCAATACTCTAATTTCTTTTACTCTCAATATAGAACATAGTATGAAATATACTAATACTCCCACTCCTACGGACAACAACAGCACTAAAAGTTCTCCTATTCCTGAACTAACGAATTTAGCTGTTAGCCCATAGTATAGAAAATACACTAGTATTCCCATTATTATAGAGGCAAATAAAGTTTTCAAAAAACATATTAGATATCGTTTAAGCCCCATAGGGCCGATTTTTTTTCTTAAATCAATAAATAATAGTAAAGTTGTAAAAGTTGCAGATATACTGGTAGCTAAAGCTAACCCTGCATGGGCCATAAACCTAATAAATATGAGGTTTAATACAATATTCAACCCTACAGCTAAAGCTCCATTTATCATAGGAGTCTTGGTGTCTTGAAAGGAATAAAATACCTTGTTTAACATAAGCCTTAAGGAAGCCCCCACTAGCCCTAGAGAATAAAATATTAGAGCTTGGGAAGTCATAGTGGTAGCAACAGAGTCAAAAGCACCCCTTTGGAAAAATATTCTTACCATAGGCTCTGCTAATATCAATATTCCTACAGTGGCAGGTACAGTTATAATAAGTATTATATTGATACCTTGTCCCATTATCCTTTTAACTTGATGATTATCTTCTTCAGAAAAGGCTTTAGATAACATGGGAAATACCACTGTAGTAATAGCCATAATGAATACAGAAATAATCAAATCTCTTAACCTAGAAGCATAGGTAAGGGCTGAAATACTCCCCTCAGCCAAACTAGAGGCTAAAGTCTTGTCTATCACCACATTTATCTGTTGTACCGCAGATCCTATCATTACAGGGACAACTAAAATCAATGCTTTCTTCAAGTATGGATCTTTTAAATTAATATCCACTCTATATTTATAGCCTTGATGCTTAATAGCTGGAACCTGAATTAAAAATTGAGTAGAAGCAGCTACTACACTGGCTAACATAAGTCCTTCTATACTTCTTTTATCTGCTAAAAGGAATAGGAAAAATATAAATACAAAATTATATGGAAGTCCCATAATGGCAGGAGGACCAAATATTTCGCTACTATGGAGATATCCAGAAAACACATATGTAAAACCTAGAAAGATTACAATAGGCAACCCTATTCTATTTAATTTCACTGCCAATTCAAATTGTTCTCCAGTGAAGCCTTTTGCCAAAACTTTTATCACAAAAGGTGATAAGAAAAATCCTAAAAGAGCTAATATTATAGTAATAAAAAAAACCATATTCAATATATTATTCAAATATTTCAGTTTGGCTTTTCTGCCTCCCCTTCCCTCAATTTCAGTAAAAATAGGGATTAAAGTAGTATTTAAAGAAGCACCTAAAGTAGTCATCAATATTGTTGTAGCAGTCATAGCAACAAAATAGGTATCCGTTTCATAGCCTGAACCGTATTTAGAAGCAATTAATACTTCCCTTATAAACCCTAAGAATTTACTTATTAAAGTGAAAATTGCAATCATTGCTGCAGATTGAGCTACCTTCTCTGTCCTGGTCATATATATTCTCCTTTTCTAAACTACCAAGTTTATATTTAATCACTTTCCTCATTCACAACAACTGTTCTACGTACGTTATTATATTATACCATAATATTTACATTCAAAATAAAAAAATTACCCCACACAAAATTGTATGGAGTATCACCTAAATGTTTTTTATCTATTTCTATGGTTATAGTTTTATATGTTATTACAGTCAGTAGTTCACTCTCTTTACTTGGGGGAGTAATATTTAAGTAAACTTTGTAATCATCCTTATCTTTTAGGATTTTATCTATTCCCATAGAATACCCGGAAGTCGAAAAGGATTTAGTAATAGTCACAAATAGTTTTTCCCCTTCATCTTTCGTAATAATACCTTCCACTCCTGAATAAGATTGGACAATTCCTCCTAGGGTAAAGGGAATCTCAACAACTTCAGGTTCTTTGGATTCTTTAGGTTTTTCAAGCTCTGCAGGTGGTATAACAACTTCATCTTCTATATTTTCTTTCTTATCCATCTGTTCTAACAAACTATTTACTCTTTGCAACAGGATTATTGCTTCAGCTTGAGTAGCATGCGCATAAGGATTAAATTTAGTCTTAGATTGGCCATTGATTAAGCCTGCATGAAATAAATCTGCCAAGGCCTTCTTCCTCTCAACGGAAACATCTCCAATATCATCAAAAGGTGTTGTTCCATCGCTAGACTCTATGGCATTAATTTCTAACAATTTTTCCCCTAAAATCTGGGCCATCTCAATTCTTGTCAATTTCATCTTCCATCCTACTTGAGTCCTAGTATAACCCTTGTTTTTTAGTAAAGATGAAAAAGATAAAAGAAATTCATCTTCATAAAATGAATCATTTGGGCTTAATCGATTAAAATTCTCCTTAGCTAGATAAGGAAAATAATAGATTAGGAAATCTCTATTAATCTCATTCTTAGACCAGTGATTCCCTAACTTTTGCTCCATTTCTACTGATGCAAAAGCTAATGATGGCATGACTAGAACAAAAATTAGCAGGAGTACAACTGCTCTTTTCATCCAATCCCCCCTTCAATCAAAAAAATTTCACAGTTGCATATTAATTTCATTATATCCTTTTTATTCTATTATTTGGTTACATTATAGTTACAATTCTGCAGGGAGAACCTCCCATACAAAATTGTAGGGAGGTTTACCAATATCATCTTTATCAATTTCTATATGGATAGTCCTGTATGTTATCACTTGGGGTAAAATAGTACCCTTATAAGGGGGAGCAACAATTACATGGACTTTGTATTTGCCATCTTCATAAACAATTTTTTCTATTGCCATAGCATATCCTGGTGTAGAGAATTCTCCTGTAATTGAAACCAGTATTTTATCCTTCTCTTCCTTTACAACTATTCCTTTCTTACCACTATAGGTTTCTTCTATTTTTAATTGTTTAAATGGTATCTCCTTTCCATTCTCTAAATCCTTTATGCTCTCTTTCAAATAAAACCTATAAGGAGATTCTTCTAAATATTTTTTATCTATTTCTATATTTGCTGTTAAATATGTTACTACCTGTGCTAGAATTGCATTTTTATCTGGTGGAATAATAGATAAATCTATTTCATATCTATTGCCTACTCTTCTTATTCTGTTTATCTCCATATCATATCCAGGAGTACCAAATTCCTTAGTAATGGAAACAATAACTTTATCCTTATCTTCTCTTACAACTATTCCTTCTTTACCTTGCCTAGAGCTTACAATACCTCTTTGTTTAAAGGGAATAGTGTATTTATCCCATTTATCTCCTTTCCATTCTAATACCTTCCCGATTCTTTCTAAAATTGTTTTTAGTTCTCTATAAGTTACTTTGCTTTTTGGATTGAAAGAATGTTTTGTTTTTCCGGCTATTATCTTTTCTTTATATAGTGCATTTAATTGTTCTTTTGTCTTCTTATCCATATTCTTTATGTCTTTAAAAGGCAATTCTTCAGAACTAACCTCGATTATTTTTTCATCTATCAATAGTTTTCCTATAATCATAACCATTTCTTCTCTAGTAATATTCACTTTACCCTTAACAGGCTTCCAAGAATACCCATATTCTTCTAATAGAGAAGATAAAGATGAGTTGAATTCTTCTCTGGATATTGGTTTGTTTGGATTTGGTTCTTTTGTTTTGTCATTTTTATCTGCCAGTACAGGAATTGCCATAGCTAAGATCAATACTATCACTAATACTAAACTGATGAACCTTTTCACAAAAATCACTCCTTTAATATTTTTAGAAATTTTCTATTTGATTCTAGTATATTAGAAATAATTTACTAAAGTATTACAAGTACATTACAATATGGTTACATTCCCATAATTAGGTACAAATTCCTATTGGTAAAAATATAGTCCATATAAAAGAGGTGGCTAAAAGCCACCTCCATGTTTTAATCCTTATCTAGTTTCTCCTAAGTATGCTTCCTTCACCTTTTCATCTTCTAGAAGTCTTTCACCTGGTCCTTCTAATACGAGCTCTCCAGTTTCTAATACATAGGCATAATCTGCCACTTCTAATGCCTTCTTAGCATTTTGCTCTACTAACAAAATAGTATTTCCCTGTTGATGAAGCATACTTATTATTTCAAAAATATCCCTTACAAGAAGAGGAGCTAAACCTAAAGAAGGCTCATCCATCATAAGCACCTTTGGTCTTACCATCAAAGCCCTTCCTACAGCTAACATCTGCTGTTCTCCTCCCGAAAGGGTTCCTGCTTTCTGCCAGTTTCTTTCCTTCAGCCTTGGAAACATATCATAAACTTTTTTCATATCTTTCTTTATATCATTTTGGTCTGTTCTAGTATAAGCACCTAATATTAGATTCTCTTCTACCGTCAAATTGGCAAATACCTTCCTTCCTTCTGGAACCATTACTATGCCCCTTTTAACAATATCTTTTGTTGGAAGGTTGGTTAAATCTTCTCCATTATATTCAATTTTCCCTTCTGCTTTTTCTACCAATCCCATTATGGCCCTTAGAGTAGAAGATTTTCCTGCCCCATTAGCTCCAATAAGGGTGACTATTTGATTTTCTTCTATGGATATATTAATTCCTCTGAGAGCATTAATACCCCCATATCTAACGTGTAAATTGGAAACTTCAAGCATTATTCCACCCCCAAATAAGCTTCTATAACCCTTTGATCGTTTTGAATTTCCTCTGGGTTACCTTGGGCGATTAAAACCCCATGGTCTAATACAAATATTTCTTCGCATATACCCATAACCACTTCCATATGATGTTCTATTAAGAATATGGTTAAATCAAATTCCTCTTTAATCTCCTCTATAAATTCCATCAATTCCCTAGTTTCCTGAGGATTCATGCCTGCTGCTGGTTCATCTAATAACAATAATTTAGGTTCTGTGGCTAAAGCTCTTGCGATTTCTAACCTTCTTTGCATTCCATAGGGTAGAGAATAGGCCTTTTCTTCCATCTGATCTTTTAAGCCCACTTTTTCCAATAGATAAATGGATTTTTCAAACATCTCTTTTTCTTCAGCCCTATAGCTAGGAAGTCTAAGTATGGAAGAAAAAACATTGGATTTTATCCTCAAATGATTGCCAATGAATACATTATCTAAAACGGATAACTCTTTAAATAGCCTAATGTTTTGAAAGGTTCTACATACACCAAGCTTTGCTATCTCATCGGGCCCTAGTCCTGTCAATAGATGTTCTTCATCTTCATTTGGACTGAATATAACCCGTCCTTCCGTAGGTTTATATACTCCCGTTACCACATTAAAGACTGTAGTTTTCCCTGCCCCATTAGGGCCTATTAAACCAATAATTTGACCCTTTTCAATATTTGCATTAAATTTATTACAAGCTATAACTCCACCAAACTTCATGGTCATATCATCTATTTTCAGCATGTTCTATTCACTTCCTTTTTAGCTTTCCTTCAACAATCCTTCTTTTCTAATTATTACAACCGCCATAAGGATTATCGAAAAAACAACCATTCTCATTCCTGGCACTCCTTTTATTCGGATAAAGCCTAAGTTGATGGATTCATCTAAAAATCTTAATGCTTCCATCATAACCGTGACAATTATAGCAGAAATTACTGAACCCTTTATACTTCCTAAACCTCCTAGTACTACAATCAATAGAATATTGAAGGTAAGAGTAATTCTAAACATATTTGGATCAATAGTCCCCAACAAAGCTGCCAAAAGTCCACCGCCAATTCCTGCTAAAAAAGATCCAAAAGTAAAACTCATAACCTTATGCTTAAAAAGATTGATACCCATAGATCTGGCTGCTACTTCATCTTCTCTTATGGCTTTAAAAGCCTTTCCATAACTTCCATCCATTAAAAAAGCCATAAATCCAATGGTAAGAAGGGCAACTCCCCAGCTCCACCACACATTGGTATTATTAGGAATTCCTTTTAATCCTAAAGCACCATTAGTTATAGATTGAGTATTTGTAAAAACTACCCTAATAATCTCAGCAAAACCTAAAGTAGCAATAGCTAAATAGTCATCCGTAAGCCTAAGAACTGGAGCACCAATTAAAAAACCAAATAATCCTGCCATAATCCCAGCCATAAGAAGAGCAGGAAGGAAACTCCACTCTAAATTAGCTAAAAAGGGTACCATGGGTTTCATAAAAAAATTCATCTCTTTCATGGGAACAGGCATGGTAAGAATTCCCACAGTATAAGCTCCTATGGCCATAAATCCTGCGTGACCTAATGAAAATAATCCTGTAAAACCATTGATGAGATTCATACTTAGACCTAAAGTTATATAGATTCCACAAAGGTTTATTATCCTCAATTTATAATCATCTAAAGTTCTATTGGCAATAAATAACCCTATTATTGTAGCGGCAAGAACAATCAAAGTAGTATTATTCAATCTGTTTTTATTTATCATAGTCTACACCTTCTCTGTAATTTTTTCTCCCATTAAACCTGTTGGTTTAACTAGGAGTATTACAATCAAAAGGATAAATGCAAAAGCATCTCTATATCCAGTTAATCTTGGAAGTAAAGCGATTAACATAATCTCTCCCAACCCTAATATAAAACCTCCTATAACTGCACCTGTAATATTTCCTATTCCTCCTATTACTGCAGCTATAAAACATTTAAGTCCTGGCATAGCTCCCATTAAAGGCATTAATTGTGGGTATTTTGTCCCCCACATTACTCCTCCTACAGCAGCTAGAAAAGAACCTATAAAAAAAGTAATGGAAATAATCCTATTTATATCTATTCCCATTAGACTAGCAGTTTCATAATCCTTAGATAATGCTCTCATAGCCATACCAGTTTTGGTCTTAGTTATAATATAAGTAAGACCCAAGAGCAATAATATGGTAACTATTGGTATTATAAATGTTACTATACTTACTGATACTCCTCCTAACCTTATTACCTTATTCAATATATTAGGGATAGGGAAGGCCTTTGGCCTTCCCCCAAATACTACTATTCCAAAATTTTGTAAAAAGAAGGATGCCCCTATGGCAGAAATCAAAATAGTAATCCTTGGAGATTCCCTTAATGGTCTATAGGCTATTTTTTCAAGGAGGAGACCGATAAAACCGGTAAATACTGAGGCAAATATAAACACCAGCCACCAGGGAATAGATGTGAACAATATACCATAATAGGTGATATAAGCTCCTAGCATAAATATATCCCCATGGGCAAAGTTTATAAGCCTTAAAATTCCGTACACCATGGTATATCCTATAGCGATTAATGCATATAAACTACCTAAGGAAATACCATTGGACAAATGCTGTAAAAAACCTGAATTACCCATATCAAGTCCCCCTTATGACCCTAATTCTTATTTAGGTTCAACAGTAGTCAAATATATGAATTCACCATTCTCAACTTTATTAATAACTGCAGATTTAACTGCATCCCCATTTTCATCTAAAGTAATATTTCCTGTTGCTCCAACAAATCCTTCTACCTTTGCAAGCTGGTCTCTAATAGCTTTTGAATCAGCAGAACCTGCTTTTTCTATGGCATCCAGGATTACCATATAAGCATCATAACCTAAAGCAGCAAAAGCATTAGCTTCCTTATCAAATTTCTTTCGATAGGCTTCTAAGAATATTCCAGACACATTGGTTACAGGTGCTTCTGCTGTAAAGTGAGTACTAAATACAGCCCCTTCTACTGCATCTCCACCAATAGATAAGAATTCAGGTGATTCCCAAGTGTCTCCACCAAGAATTGGAACATCTATGCCTAAATCTCTAGCTTGTCTAATAAGCAGTGCAGACTCACCATAGTTTCCTGGTGCAAATATTACATCAGGGTTTTTAGCCTTAACATTGGTTAATTGAGCAGTAAAATCCTGGTCTCCTGTATTATAAGAAGACATTTCTACTATACTATTATCATCTCCTGTTAATTCCTTAAAAGCGTCGATGAAATATTTACTAAGTCCTACAGAATAGTCTTGTGTAACGTCTTGGATAATAGCTGCAGTTTTTGCTCCTAAATCATTTACTGCATAGTTGGCCATTACAGTTCCTTGGAAAGGATCAATAAAGCAGACCCTAAAATAATAATCATTGTTTAATGTAACCAATGGATTAGTTGGAGAACATCCTACAGCAGGTACTTCCGCTTTTTTCACAATATCTCCTGCTGCCATGGCTAGAGAACTACCGTAACTACCAATAATAGCAACTACTTCATCCTTTTCTATCAATCTAGAAGCTGCATTAGCTGATTCTACTTTATCAGATTTATTATCTACTATAACTAATTCTACTTTTTTACCTAATACTTCTCCCTTGGCTTCATTAGCCAATTCAATACCCTCAACTGTCATTTGTCCACCAGCAGCACTAGCTCCAGTCATTGGCTCAAATACCCCAATTTTTATTACCTCAGAAGAACCACTAGTGTCCTCGGATTGGGTACATCCTGCTAAAGACGAAGCAATCAATACTAAAGCAAGTAACAACAGCCCAAACTTTCTTTTCATTAAAACTTCCCCCTTATTATAATATTTAAGACATGTAACCCTACATGCCCCTTTATATTTTTTGTGGAATATTATATGAATTATTGGATATTTTGGCTAATATTACTACTCCTTCAAATGTTAGGTATAGTATAATTAAAGTATACCTGTCCACTATGAATTTGTCAATATATTCTAATTTGTCTAAAATATTTATCTTTGTGTATATTTGTGTAAACTATACAATATTAACTAAAACGTTCTAATAATATTTCAAAAATAGAGGATTTTGCAAACTTTTGTCTAATATTAAAATATGGAAATAATTATACATAAATTTATCATAAAGGAGTTGGAAGTTAATGAAATCCAAAGATAAGAAAAAAGTTACAAAAAAGCCTGATAATATGGAAAAAAAGAGTATAGGAAGAAGGATGATAATATCCACTACTTCCATCCTTATTATCTTGACTTTAACCTTAGGCCTTATTTCTTACTTTATTTCTAAAGATGAATTGATTAAATCCTATAATGAATTACTTTATAATAAAGCAATAGATTCAGCAGAACTAGTAGATGAACAGATTAAAAGTTATACCCTTTCCATTGAAACTTTAGGAAACTTAGAAGTGGTATCAAACCCAGACGTTACAGAAGAAGAAAAATATGAAGTATTAAAAACCGAAAAGGGTAGATTGAAATTCTCTCATATTGGTTTAGCTGATGTACAGGGTAATCTAATACTGGATAATGGTACTAAAATAGATGTCTACCAAAAGGAGTATTTCCAAAAATCAATAGCAGGTAAAACCTATTTCTCTGAACCCATTAGAAATGAAATAACAGGAAAAATAGAAGTAATAATAGCTGCACCTCTAAAACATAAAGGAGTTCATTTAGGGGCTGTAATAGCTTTTAAACCTGCTGATGAATTCTACCAAATAATCCATGATATAAAGTTTGGCGAAAATGGATTTGCTTATATATTAAATGAAACTACTGATATTGTATCCCATCCAACTGTAGTAGGAGGCGCTTCTATTACAGATGATTCCGGTGGAAATCCTAATTTTGAAGGATTGAAAGAAAGGGTACCTTCAAATATGGTTGATGAAGTAATCACTATGGAAGAAAAAATAAAATCAGAAGAACCAGGAATTGGAAAATACATAGAAGGTGAAAAAATAGTTCATATAGGATTTGCACCTATAAAATCCAAAGGCTGGACTTTGATAGTAAGCATAGATGAAAAGGAAGTATTAAGTGGATTAGATTCCCTAAAACAAACTTTACTCTATGTAGTAATCTTTGCAATATTAATAGGGATACTTTTCTCTATAATTTTTAGCAGAAATTTAACAAAACCCATTGGTAAAATTACGGATTGCGCTTATAGCCTATCCCAGCTTGATTTTAGTATTGATATGGAAGAAAAATTATTAAAAAGGAAAGATGAACTTGGAAAAATGGCTTATTCTCTTCAATTAATCATTGAAAACATGAGAAACTTTGCTGAAGAGGTTCAAGAATCCTCTCATCAAGTAGCAGCTTCCTCTGAAGAATTGGCAGCTATATCAGAAGAATCTACAGCAGCAGCAACAAATATAGCAGAATCTTCCAATGAAATTGCCCAAGCTTCCCATGCTCAGCTTAATGAGATATTAAATGTGACTTCATCAATAAAGGAAATATCTAATCAAATAGACCATGTATCCGTACAAACAGAAAGTGTAGAAAATTTGAGAAAAAAAGTATTAGATAAAACGGAAATAGGAAAAGATAAAATAGAAGAAGTTATTATACAAATGGACGATATTGAAAATAGTACCTTCACCGTTAAATCCTCCTTAAACAATATTAGCAAAAGCTCTAAAGAGATGAACCATATGTTAGAAGTAATTGAAAATGTGTCAGAAGAAACCAATTTATTAGCGCTAAATGCTGCCATAGAAGCAGCTCGAGCTGGTGAATTTGGTAGGGGCTTTGCAGTAGTAGCTGATGAGATTAGAAAATTAGCAGAAGAAACTCAAAAATCTACTGAAGAAATTCAAAACCTAATTAATGCCAACAACCTACTCATAGAGGAAGCCAATGAAAAAATGGATTTCAGCAGTAAAGAAGTAGACTTAGGAATTACAAGAGTCAATGAAGCAAAAGATAGGTTTAATGAAATTGCTAATTTAATCCATGAAATAGCAGAAGGAATTGGAGTAGTTACACAGGCTACCAATAATGTAGACAATTATGTAGAATCCGTAGTAAGTTCTTCTACTTCCATCGAAAAGATGAGTCAAGATATAGCCTCTCAAATTCAAAATACTTCTGCAGCTTCAGAAGAGCAGATGGCCTCTATGGAAGAAATTGCTTCTTCTACTGAAAGCCTTGCCACCTTAGCAGAAGAGCTTCAATTACTTCTCAGAAATATAAAATTAAATATGAACATAAAAAATTAGCCCTTCAAAGGGCTAATTTTATGGGGTTTGGAGGCCAATACTAATATATTGGTCTCCATCTGTGTGTGGGTAGTTTAATACATAAACCATTATATCATAAAATAATAAAAATGGAATATAAAAATTAATATTTGACTAGAAAATATCACTATCCACTATTTTAGTTCCAACTTTTTCCTCCAAACATCCTTTGGTTTTATCTAAAGATGTTATTATTACTCTTCTGCCTTTTTTGCTTTTTACAAACTTAATAGCAGCTTTAACCTTAGGAAGCATGGATCCTGGAGCAAATTGGCCTTCCTCTATGTATTTTTCAGCTTCCTCTATGGTAATTAGGTCTAATCTCTTTTCAGTAGGTTTATTAAAATCGATACATATCTTTTCTACTGCTGTAAGGATAATAAGCATATCAGCATCGATAATCTCACCTACCAATTCTGCTGCTAAATCCTTATCTATTACTGCAGATACTCCTTCTAGTTTCCCATGGTTTCCATTTATTACTGGTATACCACCACCACCAGCAGTTATTACTACAAAGTTTGATTCTACCAAAGATTTAAGTATTTTTGATTCAATAATATCTATTGGCTCAGGAGATGGTACTACCCTTCTCCAACCTCTACCTGCATCTTCCTTCATTATATACCCATTAGTCTTTTCCAATTTTAAGGCCTCTTCTTTTGAAAAAAAGGAACCTACTGGTTTAGATGGATTTTTAAAAGCAGAATCCTCTTTATCTACTAAAACTTGAGTTATCATAGAGGTTATTTCTTTATCTATACCCCTTTTTTTCATCTCTTGACCTATAGACTGTTGTAAATGATATCCTATATAGCCTTGACTCATGGCTCCGCATTCGGGAAAGGGCATATTAGGTACATCTGATGCTTTTTCATATACAGAAACAATTTGTCCTACTTGTGGTCCATTACCATGAACAATTACTATTTCATGTCCTTCCTCTATTAAATCCACAATAGCTACTGCAGTCTTCTCAACAGCTCTAAATTGAGCCTCTGCTGATATATCTTTAGGATTATCCTGTAATGCATTTCCGCCTAATGCGATTACTATTCTATTTGCCATATATACACCTTCTTATTTAATTTTATCTATATAATTATAACTCAATTTCACAAAAATAATAATAGTAAAGAAAAAATTCTTTACTATTATTATAACCAATTATTATATCCCCGTTACAAATAGCAAATATTTATTACTAAATATAATTATCCTAACAAGGCCATTATAGTGTTATAAGTTATATTTGGTACAGTTTCAAAGGTATACTTCATATGGACCCTTTCTGCCATCTTATGTCCATCTTTTCCATAGGTCCCTATATTAACAACAGGTACATCTATAGCCATTACATCTTCTACATTATGAACATATTTTGGTCCCCAGGCAGGCATATTCTTTTCTAGATATAAAAGATCTTCAGGACTATCACTCATAGACATAAAACTGGAGTCTGAAATATATGGATAGAACATCTTTGTTACAATAGGTTTATCCGAATATTCTTGGACAGAAGCTATAGATTTATTTACGCTATCCATTAACTTCCTCTCCCTTTCAGTACTACCAGTCATTTCAATCCGTGCATTATAGGTTGAAGAAAAATATATTATAATAGCTGGGCTTTTATCTATTGACCATTTCCAAGCTTCTTCTACCATCCTTACACTAAACTCCCTTAAATCCATAGCTGGATTCTCTTGGTTTAATTCCCTACCGAAACTATCCATATATACCTTAAATCTATCCCCATGTATAGTGTGTAATTCGTTATAGAATTCATCCCAAGTATATACCCTTTTCTGCCAAGGAAGTTCCTTGTAAATGTGACCTGCTCTTTTGCAAAACTCCTTATAGGAATTATTTAAATATTGGATTACATTGTCAAAGGCTTCTTCCCCTTTTGCCTTTATCTTATTCATTACATCTAGAGGAGTCATACTATAGGTAAAGAAATTATAATAGGAATAAGCCGCTAATGCAGTTTGAACTGTATACTTGTCCTTAAAATCCGATTGTTTTAAAGACACTGGCGGTATGGTAACTTCTCCTTGGGATTCATCACATAGCTCTGGATTATAGGATATCAATCGAGTTAACTCCGCTACCAATAGATTTGGGTCTAAACTTGAAAAAGCTTGCCCTACATGAGCCTCTTCCCCTGTGACATAAAAGGAAGGCAAAAGTTTCCCTATGGTTCCAAAATAGATATACCTATTCTCATCTTCTTTATGATAAGGAGTGGAATAATCTGCATTGATACATCCTATAAATTCCAATCCTTCTTCTTTCATCTGTCTGAAAACCTTTAATGCTGTCAACACACCATGGGAATTATCCTCTTCATCACAAGCAGCTAAGGTGATTAAATGGCCATCTAGTTTCTCTGGATTTTCAGAAAAATACTTAGTTAAATACATTTGACCTGCTACCCCTGATTTCATATCCAAGGCTCCCCTGCCGAACATATACTCACCAGAGTCAATATCTTCTAATACTTCTTCATCTAATTTCTTCTCTTTTAAAAACTCTGGAAGTCTATCTGGGTCAAAGGCATATTCCTTTAAAGAGCCAAAATCATCTACTCCGACGGTGTCCAAATGTCCCATTAGGATTAAAGCTTTATTGGAATTGCCTTTGGTTCCTTTTACATGAGCTATGACTATATATCTTTCTATTTCGTCCTCCACAGTCTGTACCATTTTAAGCTGGTCTGGATTCTGTTTAAAATAAGGTAGTTCTTTATAATAATCATATATCTTTTTTGCACAATCCGCCTCTCCACTGGTCTTTACAACACTAGGTACCTTTACCAACTCCTTGGTAATAAATTCAACCTCATCAAAACAGTTTAAATACATATTCTCTCCTCCTTTCTATAGGTTTTAAAATATTCCATATATTTTAAACTTATTGTTTAATTAATAATATGGTTTTTAATCTGTTATAATATGATATTCTACATTGACTTGAAAATTCCTCTATTGGAACTATTATTTTCCAAATTACAAAGATAATAGTTATTCCGTTTCCTTTTTTATCTTTATTTTTGTTATTTGACGTTTTGTTACGATAAGCAAAGCAACTATAGTTGCTACATATGGTATCATCTGTGTAAACTGAGAAGGTATTCCCATTACTTGTAGCCTTATACCTAAAGCATCAAAAAACCCAAACATCAATGCTGCAACAAAAGTTTTCACCGGATTGGCTCTACCAAATATTATAACCGCCAATGCAATAAATCCCCTATTGGCACTCATATTCTCAGTAAACAAGGTTAAATAACCTAATGAGAGATGGGCACCTGCAAACATATTGATTGCAATGCCTACAATGAACTCATCAGATTTTAATTCCACCACAAATATAGCAAAAATCAAACCCACCAACAATCCTACTAATACTGCCAACATTCCATCTCAAGCATAACCTGGAGATATGTTCTGTAAAAATCTATAATGAACTCCTAGAACTTCAAAAACCCCAGCTATTCCGCATAACGCTCCTGATATAACCATAGCTATTATCATCTGTTTTTTATCATCAATTCCACCATATCTGGCAAATAAACTATTTTGACCTACTATTTTAAAATCATAACCAGCTGAAGTCTTCTCCATTAAATAATAGATTATAATGGCAATAAAGCCCATAAAAAAAATACTGGTATTCAATGTAGATAGTTTTACCATCCTAGATAGATGATAGCCTTCAGCTATTATCTCAGTGCCTCCCATTTTACCTTTAGTTGTTGCAAAGGGATAGTTGACTAAATAGGAGGTGAAAAGAACAGCTACAGAATTTAACATTATGGCTGTAATTACCTCATCTATTTTATATTTAACCTTTAACAATCCAGGAATAAAAGCATAAATTCCTCCAACCAACCCTCCGCCAAAAATTGCTAAAAGGATTCCTATTCCCTTTGGCAAATTGGATATTTCATCATTTAAAAACTCTCCTGTGATTTTTCCTTCATAAAAGGTTATTATCCTATCAGATAATCTAAATATTTCATCTAACTCTGCTGAAACCAATAGTATAGCAACTCCATTGTTTCTTTTTTCGATTATTTGGCTATGGATAAATTCAATAGCTCCTACATCCACTCCCCTAGTTGGTTGAGCAATTATAAGAATTGGGGTCTGGAAAGAAAATTCCCTGGCAATAACCATTCTCTGCATATTTCCACCAGATAGTTTCCCTGCAGGTAAATCTCCAGAAGGAGTCCTAATATCAAATTCATCTATCAATCTATTGGTCCTTTCCTTTACCTTTTTATTATTAATATGGATTCCATTTATTGCATAAGGTTTCTCATGCTGTATTCCCATAATCAAATTTTCCGATACAGTTGCTTCTTTTGATAATCCTGTGGCCAATCTATCTTCAGGTACATGAGCTATACCTAATATTTCTCCTTTTTTAAGATTAAAAGATACTCCATCTAATGCAATAAGTCCTCTATTATCCCTTGCTTTTATCTCTTCTACCAATAGAACTTCCCCTTTAGGTATATCTTTTTTATCCAATTCTTCAAATAATACTTCTCTACCTACCATCATTTCAGCTAATATCTGTTCATTTGCTTCTGTTGTTTTCAAAGTACCCACCATTTTCCCTTGGCGCATTACGCTTACCCTATGGGATATAGCTAATACCTCCTGTAATTTGTGGGTTATTATTATAACAGTCTTTCCCTTGAAAAAGATTTCCCCTTCTGACTGATATTACCAAAAGATTTTGGAAACAAAGTGATATCAAAAACTTAATTGCAAATTCTAAAAAATAATAGGTGTAGAACTACACTTTTTTGTAATTATCAAAGGCCTATAAACGTTGTGTTTACAATGCTTATAGGCCCTTATTCTTTGGTTTTGCTGCAAAACTCAAGTAATAGGACAAAAACAAGATAAAGATAATAAAAATCAAATGGCACTAAATTCAATCACCATTTGATTTTTTATTAATACTATATATTCATATTTATTAGTTCGGCTACCTTTATAAGGTTATATTATTAGAGCGAAACAGTCTTTTTTAATCTTTTCACAAGCCTATCCTCTTGTTTTACCTCCTGCAACATTATAAGTAACACCATGAATATAACTTGCCCTATCACTTCCTAAATAGCAAACTAAATCAGCAACTTCCCCTAGTTTCCCAGGTCTACCTAGTGGTATAGTGGACACTTTATTATATCCTGCTCTTAATTCTTCAACTTGAATTCCTCTTGTATATGCTAATGCTGTTTCATATTCAACAGTTCTAAGGCCTGTTTCTTCTAAGATTCCAGGTGCTACTCCAACAACTCTAATACCTAATTTTCCTAATTCTTTAGCCCATGAACGTGTAAAGGAATTAATAGCATTTTTAGTAGCAGCATATATACTCTGTCCCTCTGAACCTTCTAATCCACATTCAGAAGATATATTTATTATTACACCACTACCCTTTTTAATCATTTCCCTTACTACTGCCTGAGTACAGAAAAATACTCCCTTTAAATTGACATTTACTACTTTATCAAATACGATTTCGTCTAATTCAAATTTACTATGTGCTTCTGTGGGGTCAACTAGTAATCTTGGAATATTGATACCTGCATTATTTACTAAAATGTCAACTTGTCCAAAGACTGATAGGGTTTTATCCACCATTGATTTTACACTATCTTGCTTTGTAATGTCTGTTATCATATACATTATTTTCCCATTATTAGTGCTAAATTCTGGTGCTTTTGGGTTTATATCACATACAACTACATTAGCACCATTATTCAGGAATTCCTCAGCAATTGACTTTCCTATGCCAGATGCACCACCTGTTACAATTACTGTCTTTCCCTCTAACCTTAACCATGATTCCACCATTTTAATGCCTCCTATCCTTATTAAACCCTTATCTGTTAGTATTTATCCTCTGTCTTATATTGCACATGGTTACTAGTATATAGGAATCATATTTCATAAAAATATGCGAAATATGATTCCTATATGATTTATCATCTTCTAATAACTTTTATTGTTGCTCCAACGTCAATATCTTTAATTGCTTTATTTTCTACATGTATAGTACCGGGTAACTTAGCCTCATTATTACCATCAAACTTTAAGGTAATATGGCCTAAATTGTCTAGGTTTTCTATCGCATCTCTTCCAACTGCCGTTATTAGATATTCTTCTTCTTCAATAACCAATATATCACCTGGTTTTATGTCATCCTTACGACTGTTTTCATTGTGTAATATACAATAATCCAAAAGCTCTTCAGGTGCATTATCTTTAAACATTATTAAAATTTTTTCATCAATAAAAGCATTAAATAAGTCGCCAACTTTAGTAACTAAAGTGTGATATATTGTTTTCATTATTAATCCTCCAATTAATTACTATTTTGAATATAGACCAAAACTTGCTAACCAAGCAATCAATACTGTAGGAGCACCAGTTAAAAATCTAGAATATAGTACTGCTGGAACACCTACCTCTACAGTTTCTGGTTCAGCTTCTGCAAGTCCTAACCCTACAGGTATAAAGTCAGCTGCAGCTTGAGAGTTAATTGCAAATAATGCTGGCAAAGCAAGTTGTGGTGGGATATTTCCTTTCCCAATCTCAACTCCTACTAATACGCCAATAACTTGTGCAATTACAGCACCAGGTCCTAAAAATGGCGATAATAATGGGAAAGAACAAATTAATGATATAAGAACTAATCCAGGCAATGTTCCTGCTAAAGGAGTTAACATATTAGCGAAAGCATCACCAATTCCAGATTTTAATATTACGCCAATCAACATAGATACGAAGGCCATAAATGGAATAATAGTTTTAATAACTGTATCTATGGTGTCCTTACCTGCTTGATATAGTGTACTGACTATTCTTCCCATACCAGCACCTATTTTAACCATTAAACTCTTCTTCTCAGTTTGTTGACTTATTTTCTTGGATGTATCATATTTTGGTTTTTCTGTAGTTTCAGCTTTAGAAGTTGCTGTTTCATTAATAACTTCATTTCCATTAGCTAGACTAATATTCTTATCCTTAACATCTGAAACATAAATATCTTCAGTAATGTATTTTGCAAGGGGACCACTTGGACCAGTAGCCCTTATATTAATGGTTTTAATCCTTTTTTGTGGATATACACCACATCTTAAAGTACCACCACAATCAATAATTACAGCTGCAATCTCATCATCAGGTACTCTAGTTTTGAAACCATCAACTAACTCTGCTCCTGATAATTTTGCAATTTTATCAGCAATGGAAGGTTTATTACCTCCTGTTACATATACTAAGTATTTTTGCTTTTCATTTGGAGTTATTGCTAAAGGACCTCCAAATCCACCAGATCCTGCACTAACGATTACAGAATTGTATTTACTCATTTATTAGCACCTCCTAATACGATAATATCTTATAGACTAACGGTTTCTTTCAATTTAACATTTTGTTGTTTTTCAACATATGCAGTTGTAAAGTCTGTTATCCAACCTCTAAAGAAGTTTGTAACAATCCCTACTAAGAAATATCTTAAAGCTAAATCAGCTACTGGTAATCCTAATTCAGTTATTCCATTTGCAATTCCTAAGAAAACAAAAAGTTCTCCTGGATTTACGTGTGGGAACAACCCATTCATAGTATGACAAGCAAAAGTTGATGCAGAATAATATCCTGGTTTATATTTTTCAGGTAAAAATTTACCAAGTGACATTGTCATGGGATTACAGAAGAAAAAAGTTCCTACTGTAGGTAATATTAAATATCTAGCAAATACATTATTTGCAGATTTTTGTGCAAGTTTTTCAATTTTTTCTTCCCCTACAAGTCTAATTATTGCATTCATTGCTACTAATAAACATACAAGTAATGGCACAATGCCTGTAACAAGGCCTACAAAAGTTTCTCCGCCTTTTTGAAATAGTCCAATAAAACCTGCTGCAAGATTTGACATGAATTCCATAATACTATCACCTCGTTTTAGTTATTTTGTAATTTAAGTAATGAAAAACTATAAATTTTTATGTTTCACCCCCTTCAGTAACTGTCCTATAGTTGTTAACTGCATCTGTTACAGCTAATAGAGTGAGTTTATCAAGTTTTTCAAGGACTACAGGATCTATTTTTAGTAGGTTTTCACCTATCAAGGTATTCATTGATTTTAATCTTGCAAATACAGTTAAACCTTGTATCTTTTCCGCTTGTATAATATTACAATCATCATCTATAGCAATCAATACCACTGTTCCAGCTCTTAGCTTCCCCTTCACTTTACCTATTGCTACCTTACCTTTACGTCTTAATTCAACGTACCTTTTGTTAAAAGATTTAATCTGTAATAGTCCCAATAGAATTTGCAAAATCCATGCAATTGCAATAACAATAATAAATCTCCAAGTCATAGGGAACTCACCCCTTTTTTTAATATTATTTATTAAAATCTAATAATAGCTTAGCAGTCTGTTCCGTAGTTATTAAAGTATTTATAAATTTTCCCCTTAAGGCCCCAAGAATTGCAGGTACCTTCTCTAAAGATTCAGCTATACCAATTGAATACTCCACACCTCTTAATTTCTCCAATTCTATAGCTATAGTTCTATCGTTGATATCTGATTCTATTAATTTCCCGTTTATATCATAAAATCTTGAACATATATCTCCTACAACATTTTCTTTCTCCAGATAAGTAAAATCCTCATCTTGGAAAAAACCCATCCATATCATATTAGAAGATTTCGAAGGTGCCCCAATTCCAAGTACTGCAATATTGATTTTGTCCCAAAGTTTTAATATACCAGTAAAATTATAATCAGATATAATAGCTTCCTTTGTCTCTTTTTTTTCTGTAATAGCAGGTGCATAAAGATAATGTGCCTTACAATTAAAAGCTTTTGATACTTTTGATAGAATTGAATTAACATGATAGTCGCTTACTATATTACCCGGTCCACCTACTAGTGGGACTACATTCATGGAAATAGAACGACAGTTTTTTAGTTCATCAGATAAATATGCAATAGTACTGCCCCAAGCGAATCCAATATTATCTCCATCTTTTGCAATTCTTTTTAAAAATTCTGCACCGGCTTTAGCAACTGCCTTTTTGCCATTTTTCTCTGCTCCTGTATTTTCTGGCACTACAATACATTCCTTCAGTCCAAAACCTTTTTCAAGTTCATCCTCTAGTTCATAGCAGTAGTTGAATTTACTATTAATATTAATAGTTACAATACCGTTTTCCCGAGCTTTCTTTAGCATCCTACTAATAGTTGTCCGGTATATTCCTAAACGATCAGAAATTTGACTTTGTGACATATTCTCGTGGTAATACATTTGAGCAATTTTAACCATCAAACGTTCATCATCCCATTGATTCAATTTAGAACCTCCCTTCTGCACATTTGTGCACTGCTATATTATTTGTGTTACTTTCATTATAATACAAGTTTTTAAAAATGCAAGCATATATGGAGTATTTATTTAATTATTTTCGTTTAAACTTTCAGCTAATTATATACAATCGTGATAATTGCTACTTTTCGCCTTGTTGTTTTCGTAAAATAAATGTGAACTTAAATCGACGTCAAAAAATAAACTCCCTATTAAACATTGACTTTTTCACTATATAATTATAAAATAATGCTGAAAGCAAAGGTCACATTTGAATTTAATGCACATTTGTGCAAGGAGGGGTAAAGAATGAAAAAAATGAAAGCTGCTGTTTTTTATGGACCTGAAGATCTTAGAATTGAAGAAAGAGATATCCCAGTAATAGAAGAAGATGAAATCCTAATTAAAGTTGAATACTGTGCAATTTGCGGAACAGATGTTAGAATATATTTCAATGGACAAGCCAATGTGATACCACCTAGAATAATAGGTCATGAAATTTCTGGCATTATAGAGGAAGTTGGAGCCAATATAACAAACTATAAAAAAGGAGAAAAAGTATTGCTAGCTCCTATGATAGCTTGTGGTAAATGTGAATATTGTTTAAATGGTAATAGCAATATGTGTGAAAATCAATCTATTATTGGATATGAAATAGATGGAGGTTTTGCAGAATATGTAAAAGTTCCATCAGCTGCAGTAAATGGTGGAAACATCATTAAATTAGATGATAATGCAAATCTATTAAACTCATCTATTGCCGAACCTTTGTCCTGTGTTATTAATGGACATAAATATTTAAATATTGAATTAGGAGATTCTGTTTTAATAATTGGTGCTGGACCTATTGGAGCTATGCATGCAGCTTTATCAAAAGCAAAAGGAGCAACAAAAATTATATTAGCTGATATACAAAAGGATAGGTTAGAATTAGCTGCCCAATGTGGTGCAAATTATACAATAGATTCAAGTAAAGAAGATTTAATTGAAAAAGTCAATGAAATAACCAATGGTAAAGGAGTAGATGTTGCAATTGCTGCCTGCTCTGCTCCAATTGCTCAAAATCAAGCTATTGAAGCCACAAGAAAATGCGGAAAGGTTAGTTTCTTTGCGGGATTACCAAAAGGCAGTTCCATAAATAGCATAAATACCAATCGTGCTCATTATAAGGAAATTTCCATATTTGGAGCTTTTGGTTCAACTATACCACAACATGTTACTGCTACAGAATTACTTAACAATAATATTGTAGATGCAAATAAATTAATAACAGATGTAGTATCCTTAGATAATATTATTGAAGGGATTAAAAAAGTGAGAAGCAGTAAAGGTATTAAAACCGTTGTTAAAATGTAATTCATTCTATAAATCAGGAGGTTATATGATGCTTGTAAACACTCGTTATATGCTATCTAAAGCAAGGGAAAATCAATATGCAATACCACAACCTAATGTATGGGATATCAATAGTATTAGAGCAGTATTAAGAGCAAGTAAGGAAGTTAATAGCCCAGTAATTGTAGGTTTAGCCCAAGCTCATTTACAATATATTAGCATTGAAGAAGTTGCTATGCTCGTTAACTACTATGGAGATAAATATAATACCCAATATGCACTTCATCTAGATCATGGCAATGATTACGAAACTGTTATTAAAGCTATTAAATCAGGATTCTCATCGGTAATGATAGACGCTTCTACAGCACCCTTTGATGAAAATGTGTATTTAGTAAAAGAGGTGGTAAAAGTAGCTCATGCATGTAATGTAACTGTGGAAGCAGAACTAGGTCATGTAGGCTCTGGAGATTCTAGTGAAACTGACGAAAATTCTCAATCTATTCTAACAGAACCAGATGAAGCTGAAGATTTTGTAAGGAAAACAAACTTAGACTCATTAGCAGTAGCTATTGGAACTGTACATGGAAAATATAAAGGAAAACCAAATATAGACATATGCAGACTTGAAGAAATCGCAAAAAGGGTAAATATCCCATTAGTTTTACATGGTGGTTCAGGTACTGGAGAAGATATATTAGGAAAATGTGCAAAATTAGGAATAAGTAAAATTAATCTTTGCACAGACCTTATGATTGCAGCAACAAATGGAGTAAAAAAAGCCCTTGAAACTATAGATAATTATGGAGATATCAATTTAGCAGCTGAAGAATCAATAAAAGCAAGTTTAATTAATTACTATAAAGTATTTAATTGCCTAAATAGAATATAATTAGGAAGGTGGATTGATAATGCTAATATTATTGGATACAGCAGATATTAATGACATTAAAAAGGGTAATGAATATTACCCAATAGAAGGGGTTACAACAAACCCTACTATTATTGCAAAAGAGAATAGAAACTATATAGAGGTTTTAAAAGATATTAGAAATATAATTGGAAATGACAAAATGCTCCATGTACAAGTACTGGGAACTAAAGCAGAAGATATGGTAAAAGAAGCTCATTTTATTAAGGATACTATAGGTGGAAATATTTATATAAAAATTCCAGTAATAGAAGAAGGAATTAAAGCCATTAAAGCATTAAAAAAGGAAGGATTTAATATAACTGCAACGGCTATTTTTACACCTCAACAAGCTTTAGTTGCAGCCATGGCAGGAGCTAATTTTGTGGCACCTTATGTAAATAGACTTGATAATATTTCTGCTGATGGTGTTAATGTTGTGAAAGAAATTAGTAAATTATTAAATATTCACGGTTTAGGCACAAAAATATTAGCAGCCAGCTTCAAGAATGTAGAACAAGTCCACAAATCAAGCCTTGAAGGAGCCCATTCAGTTACTCTATCATTAGAAATTCTTGAGAAGTTAATATACCATCCATTAACAGATTCTAGCGTAGAGAATTTCATTAAAGACTGGAAAACAGCTTATAATCAAACCCAAATTGGCTTATAAATCTAATCAAAACGAGGTGATTAAAATATGAAAGTTATTATTAAGAAAGATTATTTAGATTTAAGTAAAGAAGCTTCTAACCTAATCGAATTAGAAATAAAAAACAATCCAAAACTAGTATTGGGTTTAGCTACTGGAAGCACACCCTTAGGTACTTATAAAGAATTAATAAAAAAACATATAGAATGTGGTTTAGATTTTTCTGAAATAACTACCTTTAATCTCGATGAATATTTGGACATCTGTCATGATGATTCAAATAGTTACCACTATTTTATGTATGAAAATTTCTTTAATCATATTAATATCAATAGTGAAAATATTTATATTCCAAATGGGAAGCCAGAGAATGTTGAAGATTATTGTAAAAACTATGATAATAAAATACAAGAATTAGGTGGGATAGACCTGCAAATTTTAGGAATAGGTGAAAATGGTCATATTGGTTTTAATGAACCAAATAGTGAAGAGCTATATTTAGGAACTCATATAACAGATTTAACTGAATCTACAATAAAAGCAAATGCAAGGTTTTTTAACTCCATGGAAGAAGTTCCAAAAAAGGCTATCACTATGGGGCTAGGTAGCATCATGAAATCAAAAAAAATAATACTTCTAGCCAGTGGAAAGAAAAAAGCACAAATAATTAAAAAATTGTTGAGCTACAATGCCATATCAACTAAAATTCCTGCTTCGATTCTTCTATTGCACCCAAATATTACAATAATTTTAGATGAAGAGGCTGCAACAGTCTAAAGTCAGAAATCTATTTAATATTATTAATCAATGTCAATAATTAAACTACCACAAAATACTATCTCTCATCTTGATGAAAAATCAAAATGAGAGATAGTGTATATTTATGACGGGACTTTATTGTTATTTTTCAGCTATTAACTCATCCAATACTTCTTGTTTCATATTGAAACTATGGATATCTTCTGGGAATTTACCTTCTTGTACTTCTTTACTATAGGTATTAAATGCCTCCACTATTATATTTCCAACATTAGCATATTGTTTAACAAATTTAGGCACAAATTGGTCAAACATACCTATCATATCTTGGGTCACCAATACTTGACCATCACAATGAACCCCTGCTCCAATGCCTATTGTTGGTATTTCTAAGGTTTCAGATATTAGTTTTCCTATTTGGGAAGGCACACATTCCACTACTACAGAAAACGCTCCCGCCGCTTCTACAGCTTTAGCATCTTCTAATATTTTCTTAGCTGCTCCTGCATCTTTCCCTTGTACTTTAAATCCACCTAATTGAGAACTAGTTTGTGGCGTTAATCCAATATGAGCCATAACCGGTATTCCTGCTTCCACTATTGCTTCAATTTTTTCTGCCACATTAACTCCACCTTCTAATTTTATACAGTCACAGCCTCCTTCTTTCATTAGTCTAATGGCATTTTCTACTGCTTTTTCAACGCTTACATTGTAAGATCCAAAAGGTAAGTCTCCTACTATGAAAGTATTTGGTGCTCCCTTAACCACTGGTTTAATATGGTGAATCATATCTTCCATGGTCACATTAATGGTTCCTTCATATCCTAGCACAACCATCCCCAATGAATCGCCTACAAGGATTAGTTCTATTTCTGACTTATCAACTAAAGCAGCCATTTGATAGTCATAAGCAGTAACCATTCTAAGTTTTCTACCCTCTTTTTTCATTTTTTTAAAGTCTAAGGTTGTTATTTTGGTTTTCATTTTTATGCCCTCCTTAATTCCTTATATGACTTAAATCCATAAGCTGATTCTGCGGATTTAATGGCATTTATTACTGCTCTTTCCATAGTTCTTGCTGCTAAAAATCCTACTACATTTATATCCGCTTCTATCTTCCCTGTTGCCATGGTAAATATAGTATCTCCATCAAATATAGAATGGGCTGGTCTCATAGTTCTAGCATAACCATTGTGAGACATGGAAGCCAATTTATTAGCTTCAGATTTTGTAAATATTCCATTAGTTGCTACAAGGCCAATAGTGGTATTGCCACTAAAAATATTCTTCTTTTCACTATACTTTTCAGCCATAATATTTTCAGTTCCAACAGGTTTTTCCTGATTTTCATCTAATAAACCTGCTAGTATCTCTCCAGTTTCTGGATTGATAATATCCCCTAATGCATTTACTGCTACAATTGCACCTACCTTTAAATCTCCTATCTGGACAGCAAAGGATCCTAGCCCACCCTTCATAGCTCTTTCTATGCCTAAAAATTTTCCTACAGTAGCCCCCGTTCCCGCTCCTATGTTACCATTAGGACACTCCTTATTTGTAGCATTAACGCAAGCTTGATAGCCCATTTCTAAATTTGGTCTTACCCTATAGTCTCCTACTACTAAATCAAACAATACTGCACTACATACTATAGGTACCTTTGTAACTTGTACATCAAATCCAATATCTCTTTCTTCTAGGTATTTCATAGCTCCAGAAGCTGCGTCCAGCCCAAAGGCTGAGCCTCCCGATAACATTACAGCATGGATTTTATCTACTAAATTTTGTGGATCTAATAGATCAGTCTCCCTAGTCCCAGGAGAACCTCCCCTTACATCAACACCAGCTGTTGCTCCTTCTTCACATATAATGACTGTACAACCCGTTGCAGCCCCCAAATCTTGTGCATGACCTACCTTTATTCCATCAATATCTGTAAATTGTATTTCTTTAATATTCTGTTCTTTCACATAGAATCCCCCTTTATGACATAGTCAACACTTTGATGATGGCAATAATTACTCCTGTTACCCCTTCTCCACCTAGAAGTCCTGAGGAAACAATAGTACCTTTATCTAGCCATTCTGGTTTAGTCTTTGAAACGATTAGGTGAATCAATCCACCTAAAAATGCAGTAGTGGATATGAACATTGGTAAATATATTCCTATACCCAAAGTCATTCCAGGTATGTTGAGTAGGTATAATACTAATCCAATTATGCCACCAGCTATAAATGCAGTCTGGTTTGGTAAGCCCCCTACCATAGTAGATACTGCATAAGCTTGTGGCGCTGGCAATTCAGTTCCTGGACCCATAGTTCCATAGGCTTTAAACATTACAAACATTACAATAACCGATACAATAGCCCCTATTATTCCACCTATGGATTCTGCTATTAACTGAGCTTTTGGATCAGTTTTTAATATATATCCTGACTTAAAATCATTCAATACATCTCCAGCCAATCCACTTGCCACAGCAACTACTCCTGCAACTAAAAATGCCTCTACTCCACCAATTTTTGTCACTGCTTTAACGACTAACAGTACTATTATACCAAATATCTCCATGGGGTTGATTCCTGTTTGACCAGTTATTGAAGCTGCCATAGCTGTTGTCAACCATACTCCTAATATAGTTAAAACGGAGGCAAAAAATCCCATCTTAGTAAATATAGTAAGCAAAAATGCTATAGCTACTAGCCCCATTGGTACCCATTTCATATTGACTCCGCCTTCTTTTGCTGCTCTCCCGCTAATCATTGGACCATAAATCTCTTTTGCCTTAGGTAATATTCCTTTTACCAATATACCTATACCAGTACCTACCATAAGCCCAATTCCTAAGCTGTCTTTAAAAGCAGAAGCTACTCCTACATCGGCAAACCAACCTACCTTTACTCCTACTGGTATTAAGAAAAAATAGGAAATTACAGCTCCCAAAAACCATACGCCTGTAAACAAAGGTCCAATTAAATATCCAATTCCTACAGCCATAGGAGATACCCATAGCCCAAAGAATATATTCTTTGCAGCTAGCTTTGCAGGTAACCAAGCCCCTGGTATTTTACCAAACCAGTCTCTAATAGCTGTAAATACCGCTGTAAGCCCTAGTGTAGAAAATAATATTTTTGCTTTTTCTCCTCCTTCATCACCTGCAAGAACAGTTTCAGAAGCAGCAATACCCATTGGAAAAGGTAGCTTTTCTCCTTCAATAAAATACTTTCTTATTAAGGCTGTAAATATTACCCCTAAAAGTGCTCCAGATAAAGTAACAGCTAATAGAGCCATAAAACTAACATCTGCACCTTGATCCAGCATCCAAATTCCTGGAATAGTAAAGGCTAATCCTCCAGCAACCATACCTCCTGCTGACATAGCAGTATGGGTTACATTAATTTCATTTAAGTTAGTATTCTTCATAATCCTCAATATGGTCATAGACATGACTGCAACAAAAATAGTAGGCCAAGGTAATGCTCCCATCCTTAATGCAACATACATTGAACTAGTTGTTATTATTACGGAGCCAATTGCTCCAATAATCACACTTCTAAGTGTGAATTGTTCTTTGAAACTCTTTGCATATTTCATATTTTCTGCCCCATGTTTCATCAAATTTACCCCCTTTTATTTTCAGATAGTCCACTCTATTCCTGATTTTAATTATTCTTCAATCCCTAATAACATTGTAGCAGCTAGGGCCATAATCTTTGCAGAATTTTTCATATCTTCTATTTCTACATATTCATCCACCTTATGGGCTAACACTAAAGGCCCTGGTCCATATACTATACATTGATCCATATTGCCTTCCTTTACCACATATTTCTGGTCATCACTACCAGGACTTAGTGAAAATCCCATCTCTTTACCGAGAAATTCTTTCCCAGCTGATAAAAACGCATTTACCACCTCTGTATTATCGGGAACTATAGTAGGTTCAACTTCCATAATTACATTAAATTCATAATCAAAGTTTGGATTCTCATCCTTCAATTTATCACATATGGATACTATCATCTCTTTTGCCCAGGATACACTTTGTTCAGGAATAAGTCTCCAATCAAATGTAGCCTTACAGTGATTTGGAACCGTATTAACCTTATTCCCTGCCTCTATAGTGGTAACAGTCAATGTGCTTTTCCTACATTCTACAGGTTGGATGGGATACTTAGATCCTGACATCAATAAAGGTCTAATTTCTTTATCTATTGCATTTAATACTTTTACCATATTTTCAATTGCATTAACCCCTTCATAAGGCATGCTCCCATGACTTTGAACTCCCTTTGTAATCAACTCAAACCATAATGTTCCTCTATGTCCAAGACAAACCTTATCCACATCTAAGCATTCAGTTATTACACAGTAATCTGTATTTTTGCTACTCAAATATCCCTCTCTAACTAAATAGCCCATCCCTGCCTCTCCACCCGTTTCTTCATCAGGTGTAGCACTTGATATTATGGTTCCTTTTAATTTTATCCCTGCTTTCTTAAGAGCATAAATAGCAAATATCTGAGATACAATACCAGATTTCTGATCAGAAGAACCTCTGCCATATAATTTACCATCTTTTACAACTGCTTCATATGGGTCTACAGACCATCCATCCCCAGCAGGTACTACATCATAATGACCGGAAAAATGTATATTAGGTCTCTCTAATGTTCCTTTGTATTTTCCTATAACATTTACTCTTGGAAGATTTTCTCCTTTTGGTGCTAATTTAGGTAATAACTCATGAGGAACATTTACATACTCAACTTCACAACCTATTTTCTCCATCATATTGCCTATAGCTTCAGCACATTCTGGATAATACCTTCCAGGAGGATTCTCAGTAGGAATTCTTACAATCTCCTTTGCAAACTCAATTAATTCTTCTTCTAAACTTTCTACAGCTTGGTCTATAGCTCTTTTTATTTCATTATAATCTTTCATTAAATAATCCCCTCCAACCTTTATATAAATTATCTGTAAAAACCTAGCTTCATCAGTGTGGGTACTAATGAAGCTAGGTAGTACTTTTTAAATTCCCCAGAAGGTTTTTATTACATCTTCAGGTGGTTCCTCAGTCATATTGGAAACAAGGACGAAAGCTATAAACGATAATATAAGTGGTAAAACAATGGTATGCATTCCTAATGGTCTTGGCCATTTATAACTAAATATAATATAACTGGCTATTCCTACCACCATAGAAGCGATAGCTCCTTCTTTGTTGGCTTTTTTCCAATATAATCCTAGTATAGTTGGCCATAAAAATGTTGAAATCAAACCCGCATTAGCATATAGATTTAACCATACCATAAGCTCTGGAGGATTTTTAGCAATAATAAATATAATGACTCCTATTATTAACGTGGCAATAAAACTGATTTTAGACATTTTTTGAGAATCCTTTTTAGCCTCTGGTCTTATATAATTAGCATAGAGGTCATTTACCATTGCCCCAACTACAATCAAAAGTTGTGAGTCAACGGTGGACATTACTGCTGCCAAAGGTCCTGCTAATATAATACCTGCTATCCAGTTTGGAAATAGTTGTACTGTTAAAGTTGGTATTACCAAGTCTCCAGATTCTACCCCTGAAACTAAAGTAACGCCCATTGCTCCAACTAGATGCATACCTAATAATAGTATCATAGAAACTACTGTACCATATTTAATTCCTCTATTTAAACTCTTGCAATCCTTATAGGACATAGCTCTTGATGATACACTAGGTAGACCTACAATAGCAAAACCTACTAATACCCAGAAAGAAGTAACCCATGCTTTAGTCATAAATCCATCTGTTACACCAAAGGGTGAAATTAAACCAGGATCTACTTGTTGCATGCTATTTATTATATTTGTAATACCCCCACCTGCTTTTATTGCACCAACAAATAATGCAGCAGTTCCTAGAGTCATTACCACACCTTGCAAAGTATCTGTTAATACAACGGCCCTATATCCACCAATAGTAGTATAAATAATGACAGTTATTGCAAAGAATATTAGTGCAGTTAGATAAGGTATTCCAGTGGAACCTTGCAATAGTCTAGCTGCTCCTATCCATTGTGCAGCCATAGCTGCAATAAAGAAGAATGTAACTGAAAGAGATGTGATAATTACAAGGGGTTTGCTTTGATACCTTTCTCTAATAAAATCGTTTAATGTTAGGGCATTTATCTTTCTAGCAACTATTGCAAATTTCTTTCCCAATATGGATAAAGTAAAATATCCAGTAGGCATTTGAGCCATAGCTAGAAACACCCATCCTAATCCTTGAGTATAAGCTGTACCAGGTCCGCCTATAAAACTACCTGCACTTAAATAAGTAGCTACTAATGTCATTGCCAGAACAAATCCACCTAAATCTCTTCCCCCTAATAGATATTCATCCAAAAATCCTTCTTCTGAGCCCTCAGCTGCAGCTCTTGCTTTTGTTACATACTTCATTGCATATATACCTATTAAATAAACACCAGCAAAATAAACAATTAAAGGTATTAATACTGATAATTGCAAGTTATCCATTATTTCACCCCCTCAATATATTGATTTGCTTCTTCTTCTGTCATCCTTTCTAATGGCATATCCACAAAAAATTTATCTACCATTATAAAAGCTAATACTGTAAACAATATTGCACCAACAATTGAACTCATGAAAAACCAAGTTGGTAAACCCATTATAAATTTGTATTCCGATACGGGTTTTGAACCTAGTCCATAACCCCATCCATACCACCAAATTAGGTTCAATATACCAAGAATGGATCCAATTATGGCTTCTTTATTACATTGTTTATACCTAGGGTCCTCTACAAAGTTTTTGTCATTATCACCTATGGACATTAAAATTCCCCTCCTTAATAATTAGTTTGAGAAATAACGGACAGTTTTCTTCCTCCTTTCTTTAAATTATTTAACATCCTGATTATGTAACCCTTCTGGTGTCAATGACTGCCTAATAATTCTTTGACTTTTATTAAATCCATTAAAACCCTATTTACAGGTGTTTCTAAACCTAGTCTTTCTCCTTCTTTTACTATTGCTCCATTAATCTTATCTATTTCAGTCTTTCTTTTATTCAATATATCTTGCAACATAGAAGATTTATTTTCTCCAGTAGCCTTAGCTACATCTATCACATTGGCCACTACTTCTTCACTATTAAAATCCAATCCTAAGCCATTAGCTACATTGACCCCTTCCATCACTGCTAACTTTAATAATTCTTTGCTTTCCTTCCACTCCAGCAATTGACCATTTTTTATTTCAAGGATAGCAGTCAAAGGATTTATACCAACGTTTACCAATAGTTTAGACCAAATCAGTTCCATTACATTATTTGAAATAATAGTCTCAAAACCAGCTTCCACTAAAACATCTTTTATCCTAACTACATTTTCATCATTATTCCCAATTAATTTTCCAATATAGGTCTTGCCTTTACCTCCATGTTTTATCCTACCTGGTTCAATCATCGTTGCTCCATGAGCAGTAGTCCCCATAATAATATTAGATTCTTCTACATATTCACCAATATCATCTGAATTTCCATAACCGTTTTGAAGAGATAACACCATAGTTTTTGGACCTATTATGGATTTATTGTTTTCTATAGCTTCTTTTGTATGAATGGATTTAACAAATACTATAGCTAAATCCACATTCTCTATACCTTTAGAATCCGTAACTCCTATGGGATTTACCGCTATTTCTTCTTCTTTCTCCATAATTACTAGTCCTTTGTCGTTTATCCTATTTACATGTTCTTCCCAGATATCTACTAGATACACTTCATTGTTTTTGGATAAATAACCTCCATATAGACTTCCCATAGCACCTGCACCAATAATGGCTATTAGCAATATTTTCACCCCCTATATTGAACTTTTCAATTATATTATTCATTCAAATAATATAAAGCTGCTAAAATGTAAATTTTACTGATTTCAATAATATCTTCTATTTCACACCATTCATCTACTTGATGGGGAACCTCCCTATCTCCTGACCCTGTAACAATTACTGGGATACCTTTTTCTACTGCTAAAAAGGTACCATCTGTAGCTCCAGGAACTCCATTATATATGGGTTCATCCTTCATTACATCTTTATAAGCCTTAGCTATAGCTTTAACAACAGGTTCATCTTGAGAAGTTACAGTATAAGGTCTATCATCTAATACCTCCATATGAGCATAGAATTTTTCATCACCATAGCTATACTGCTCCTTAAATCTATTCAATATCCCTTGAATCTGTCTCTTAATAGCATCATGTTCTTGTCCTGGTATTGTCCTTATGTCTAAGGTCATATATGCATCGGTAGGAATCACATTGATTTGAGCAACTCCTTTTATAGGGGTTTGTATCATAGTAGGAGTTATGCTTGGCCATCCTAAATATTCATGTTTTCCCAGCCTATCCTTTTCAAAGTTTTCTAATCTCCTCAGTTCATTGATGACTTTTCCAACTGCCCAATTAGGGTTATTCCCTGTTAGAGGCATACAGCCATGGGCCATCTTTCCTTCAAAAGTAATGCCTATCCGAATTGCACCCTTTTGATATATGCATAAGTTTTTCTCTTCTGGTTCGCATATAATGGCTGCATCTACATTATCAGCCCAGCCCCTTTTAATAAAATCCTTTATTCCTATCATTAATCCTTCTTCATCTACCGGTATACAGAGCATAATATTTCCCTTAAACTTTACAGCTGAATCCTTAATAGCTTTCACTGCATATATAGCTGCTGCTAAGTTTTGTTTAGTATCACAAGCTCCACGACCATAGATTCTTTTTTTCCCATCTACTTCAACAATCTCCCCACCAAAAGGATCATAAGTCCATTTGCTTATATCCCCTGCTGAAACCACATCCGTATGACCTTCAAATAGTAGAGTTTTCCCTTCTTCTTCTCCTCTTAGAAAAGCAATTACATTTGGCCTACCAGGAACCACTTCTTCTATATATACTTCAAATCCCTCATTCAGTAAAAACTCATATATATATTTGGCTACTTTTTCTTCATTAGCTCCCTCTACATCTGGGTCATATACGCTGTTTATTCTTATTAATTCTTGGGTAAACTTAATCATCTCATCCATCTCAAGATTATCTAATGCCTTTTGATACTCTACCATTATAATCCTCCTTTTTTACACCTCTGAATGCAAACTATAGTCTAAGCCTACTAATACTGTTAAAGTTTTATTTGATAATTGAGTCCACAAAGCTTAACACCTTGTCCATAATAGTCATATTTTCTTTTAACTGCTCTTCATTTATTATTAAAGGTGGTGCAACAATAATAATATTATCATGGGTATATGTCCAGAATCCTTCTTCTATTAACATGCCTAGGATTTTTTTCATCAACCCTTCAGGATCCTTGCCATAGGGCACTAAAGGCTCTTTTGTTTCCTTATCCTTCACCAATTCAATGGCAGAAAATAATCCTATATATCTTACATCCCCTACAGAAGGATGTTTCTCCTTCAATTCTTCAAGAATCGACCCTAGCACATATCCCATTTTCTTTGAATTCTCAATTAGTTTTTCATCTTTATACACATCTATTGTAGCCAAGGCAGCAGCGCAGCCCATTGGATGGCCGCTATATGTTAAACCACACCACAATACATTGTCATCAAAATATTCTGCAATTTCCTTACTTACAATAACTCCCCCTAGTGGAACATATCCACAAGTACATCCTTTTGCAATGGTAATAATATCGGGTTTTACATTCCAATTATCCACTGCAAACCACTCCCCAGTTCTTCCCCATCCAGTCATTACTTCATCACATACCATCAAAATATTGTACTCATCACAAATAGCCCTTACTCCTTCCAACCATCCTTTTGGGGGTATCAATATACCATTACTTCCTACAATGGATTCTTGAAATATAGCAGCTATATGTTCAGGCCCCTCAAACTCTATTTGTTCTCTCAATAGAGTAAGATAATAGTCTGTAGCCTCTTCTTCCGATTTAAATTCTACTGGTCCTCTATATGGATATGGATTAAAATATTTGATAAATCCAGGAATTCCAGGTTCGCTAGGGAATCTTCTTTTTTCACCAGTTAAATTGGCTGCACCATAGGAAGCTCCATGATAAGATCTATAGCCTGAAAATATCTTATATTTTCCAGTGAACATTCGAGCAACCTTTATAGCATTTTCATTAGACTCCGCACCGGCGTTTGTAAAAAACACCTTCCCCATATTATCAGGGGCTACCTCCAATATCTTTCTAGCTGCCTCTGATTTAACATCAACTGCAAACCCAGGCCCAATATAAGGAAGTCTATCCGCTTGTTCTTTTATCGCTTGGATTACCTTTTTATTGCCATGTCCAATATTAACATTTACCAATTGGGATGACATATCTGCAAAACGTTTTCCTTCTGAGTTCCAAAAATAAATTCCTTCTGCTCTAGTAATGACCATTGGATTCAGTGTTCCTTGGGCTGACCAGGAATGTAGATTGTATGTTAAACTGTCTTTTTTTACTTTATCCGTATAGTTATTCACCTTCATACCTCCCTAGATTATTTATTAATCATTCATTATATCCCCAAATAATTCCTCATCCGTAGGAACCACTGGAGGAAAATATCTGGACACTAAAGTTACATTTATCATATGTTTCCATGTAATATTTTCCGTAGTAATATTTCCACCCCAAGTACCACAGCCTAAACTCGTGGTAAAGGGCACACCGTTAAACCAATTGCCAGTATTGGCAAGAGCCTGTCCCTGATTTACATTCATACGACTTACTTTGGTTTCAAGAGCTAATTTCATAATATGCTCTTCATTAAAGGAATGTATCCCACAGGAATGTCCCATACCTTGATATCTTGTTATCTCATTGACCTTGTCTACCGCCTCTTGAAAATCATCGTATTTATAAACCGCCATTATAACAGAAAGTTTTTCTCCTGAAAATGGATAATCTTTACCTACACCTTCTTCTTCTACCATAATAAATTTTGTATCCTTGGGAACATCAATTTCAGCTATTTCTGCAATTTCTAAAGCAGGCCTAGCAATTATTTTAGGATTTAGATGTCCATCTATCCAAAGGGTCGATTGTAATTTTTTCTTTTCTTCTTCATTAGCTAAATATCCTCCTTCAACTTTAAGTGCCTCTAACATATCCTCATATATATCCTCTTGTACAACTATTGAATTTTCAGCTGAACAGCTGGTAGCAAAATCAAAGGTCTTACTAGCTCTAATTTTAAAAGCTGCATCCTTTAAATCTGCAGTTTCATCAACAACAATTACAGCATTTCCAGCTCCTACGCCATAAGCTGGAGTTCCAGAAGAATAAGCAGCTTTGACTAAACCTGCTCCCCCTGTAGCCAATACTAAATCAGATTGTTTCATTAACTCACTACTAATTTCCATTGTAGGCTCATCTATTCCTATTACTAAATCTTCTGGGGCATTATATTTTTTTAGAGTCTCTCGAACAATTTTTACTATTAATGAATTGGTTTTTTTAGTACGAGGATGAGGGGACAATATAATAGCATTTTTCCCTTTAATAGCGTGGGCGATTTTTACCGTAGGTGTTGCCTCTGGGTTAGTACATGGTACTAATGCTCCAATAACTCCAACAGGTTTTGCAATTTTAATTAATTTCCTCTCTTCATCTACTTCTATAACCCCTACAGATTTTTTGCCTTTCATATCTCGAAGGGCACCCTTTGATTTGGCCATTAACTTATTGTACTTATCTTGGTAATTGCCCATTCGAGACTCTTCTTCTGCTAATTTGGAAATTTCTTGTGCGGGACCATCTTTTACGATATTCCATACTATAGCTGTTACTAATCTATCTACTTGTTCTTGAGTATAGTTTTCTATGGCTTCTTGAGCTTTCCTTGCTCTATCAACCAAATTAGCTACAAACTCAACTGCATTGTTATTCATGGTGTTTAACATCATTAACCCTCCTATAACAAATTATTGAACCAAAATAAATCTTTGGCCATTCCTCATTGTGGAATAGCTTACTGCATTGCGGTATTTACTTTTATTGTACCAAATTTTCTGAATATTGACAAGGTTTTTTTTATTCTTTTTTTATTTGATTAGTGATTTTTTCTGATATACTTAATATGAGATAATGTAAAATAATGGAGGTATTGGTTTTGAAAAATAATGAATTGGATAGAAATATCATAAAATCTGTAGTGAAAGCCTTGAATCTTCTTGAAATATTAGCTGGACACGAAAAACTAGGTGTAAGTGAATTAAGTGAAATAACTGGTTTTGGTAAAAGTACCACCCATAGAATGTTAAATACCCTAAAATATTTAAATTATGTAGATCAAGATTTAGAAAGTGATGATTATTTTGTTTCTATGAAATTGTACGAACTAGGCAATAAAGTAGCAAATAAAATTCCAATAAAGAATATCGCAAGACCCCATTTGGAAATGTTATTCAATAAAGTCAATGAAACAGTTAATCTAGGTGTTATAGACAATCAATCTGTCCTCTATTTAGATAAGATTGTTTCTAAGGAACCCTTAAGAATAGAATTAGATATAGGTTTAAAAGTTCCTATATATAGTAGTGCCCTTGGAAAAACCTTGGCAGCTTTTAATAATGATATTAAACTAGACAATATTGAATATGTTAAACACACAGAAAAAACTATTGATTCCAATGAAAAGTTTTATAAGGAATTAGAAAAGATAAGAAGACAAGGCTACGCCTTTGACAATGAAGAATATATTAAAGGATTGGTATGTATTGCAGTTCCAGTTTTTAATTCAAAAAATAAAGCTGTAGCAAGTATCAGTGTATCCTTACCTGCTGCAAGGCTTAATGAAGGTGATATGGAATACTATGTAGATCTATTGAGAAAATGTACAAAAAGTATTGAAAAAGATTTATTTTTATAAAAACAACCGCCTTCCCAATTCTATCACAAAAAATTCCCATTCACAGTGCTAACACCATGAATGGGAATTTTTTATAATTTATTTATTTTGCAGGTACTAGTATCTTTTGACCTGGGAATATTAGATGTGGATTATTAAGTTTATTATATTCTGCAAGCTTCTCCCAAGTAGTGTTGAATTTCTCAGCTATTCTCCAGAGAACATCTCCAGATTTTACTACATAGGTTTCTTCTTGTGCTTTTTCTACTTCTGTTATTCTGCCTTCTACTGATATATCTACTTCCCCTAATTCTTCGATATATTGAGCTAACATCTCATCAAAGGCTGCAAACTCAGCCACAATGTTTCCATTTGCTAAATCAACATATCCATCACCACCAACAGCCATAAAATCATTGGTTGCTAATTTATAAACCTTGTTTAAATCTATTGGTTCTCCTTTAATCTTAAGATCTTTTACCCTATTTCCAGCTTCTCCTGTTGGATCTATTTTATAGGTCATTCCTGCTACCTGTGGGAATTTTCCTGCTGATTCTGGATATTCTGTAACTCCATGCTCTAAAGCATTTAATATATCAACACCTTTTATTTCCATCAAAACTCCATAGTTACCAAAGGGGAAAGCTTCTAGTACATTGCCTTTAGTAATCTCTCCCACTTCAATAGGTGCTCTAATACCTCCACCATTGGTAATAGCTACATCTGCTCCTGTTATGCTAAGCATAGCATCTGTCATTAAATTACCAAAATTGGATTCTTGTGTCCTTACTATTTCCCTATCTCCATCTAATCTAACTTTAGTTTTACCTATTACCACTGATAACACTTCTTTATTTTCTTCATCTAATCCTTCAATAATACTTTTAATATTTGGTTCCTCTTCTAAATCTTCCGCTTCTTCTCTAGTGAATAATGTAGCTTCCTTTTTAGTTACTTCTCCATCGGTAAATTCTACATTTACAATACCAATATTGTTAAGGTAATTGCCTGTTTGAACTAATAAAGTGTCTCCAATTAGTTTTCCCTCTTCAAAAAGAGTGTGGCTATGACCATCGATAACCAAATCTATTCCTTCTACTTTTTCAGCTATATCAGTAGATTTTGGATCACTTTCATCATCTACTCCAATATGGACTAAAGCTATTATCATATTAACTTCCTCTTCTTTTAGCTTTTCTACCATTTCCTTCGCCTTAGCTACTGGGTCAACAATATCCACCCCTTCAGTATTTTTAGGATTGGATTTATATTTGCTTTCCTGAGTAGCCAATCCAAATATGCCTATTTTAAGACCGTCTATCTCCTTGATAGCGTATTCATCTAAATCTCTTGTTCCATCTTCCTTGATAACGTTTGCAGCCAGTATAGGAAATTCTGCCATTTCATTTAATTCAACTAACCTCTCATAACCATAGTTAAAATCATGGTTGCCTGGAGTCATGGCATCGTATCCTACTTCGTTCATAAGTCTAATCATTGCTTCTCCCCGGGAAACTGTTATTATTGGCAAACCATGGGTAGTATCTCCAGCATCTAATACCAATACATTTGGATTTTCTGCCTTTAATTCATTCACCTTTGTTGCCAATCTAGGATACCCTATTACATCGTCATCACCTTTGACCCTACTATGAACGTCATTAGTATGGACAATGGTAAGTTTAACTACTTCTCCTTCCTCAGCAAATACCACATTTTTCACTGGTACTAAGAACATACCTAGTACTAACGCCAAGGACAAGAATAAACTTAGTAGCCTTTTGTTTCTAAAATTCATTATCTATACCTCCCCTTTTTTGATTAAATATATTAACTTACAATTACCCATTTTATGGGTATAATACACAATTTATAATTTCCTTCTAAATGTTACAATTATATTACAAATAAGTTTCTTTTCTGGTGCCTGGCACCAAAAAGGGAACTTATTCTTTTAATATTTTTCTTACGGAAGGTCCCGATACTCCAATATTCTCTCCAATTTGGTCATAGGTATATCCTTCTTTTTTCCCCAATTGTATGTATTTGATTTTGTATTTTGTGAGATATCTTTTTCTAGAACCAGTTTTTATAAAGTTAAATTCATTTTCTGTAGGACAGGATATCTTTAATATTTCATCTAAAGTTGTCTTTTCCCCTTCTTCCGATTCTTCAATGGATTTAATAAATTCTTCTCTTCCTATAATAGAGCTTCTTTCATATATATCCTTCAAAGCTTCATAATCGGTAATTTCTTCATCCATTAACTCCATATACTTTTCTGAAGCATTCTTTCTATCTAATGAAAGCATCCCCAAAAAATCATCTATATCTACCATATTGCCTATATTCATTCTATAGAACACATCACTACTCCATTTATATTCTTCCATAGATTTACATATATTTGCTGCCACTGGATTATTGTGTATATATCTGATAAGGGTAAGAAAATAGCTTTCATCTTGAACTAAGATTCCCTTATACCTATCTTCGAATACGGGTCCAGTTTTATCCGTCTTCCAATTATAGTATTTAGCATATCTAGTGTTTATATTATGCATTATGGTGCTAATAGGAATATTGAAAGTCTGTATCAAAAAATGATAATGATTGTTCATTATAACATAGGCATAAATTTTAAAATCAAAAATCTGCTTGGCTTCACTTAAAATTTCTAATAAATAAGTTTTTTCCTTATCTTCCTTAAAAACTGGTAATCTATCATTTCCCCGTTGAATTACATGATAAATGGCACCATAATATTCGATTCTAGGCTTTCTTCCCATAATTTTCCCCCTACTCAATAGTCTTATATAGAGTATTCTACATAAATTCCATATTTCCTTCTTTTCACTATATTTTGTCCTTTTCCTGGGAAATATATATAGGATTTAATATAAATTAGTCGAAAATTATAATTAGAAATAAGTTCTCGCTATGGTAAGTACCCTAGCGAGAACTTATTATAGTTAGTTTTGAGGAATCAGTATCTTTTGACCTGGGAAAATTAAATGTGGATTTTTAAGCTTATTATATTCAGCTAGCTTTTCCCATGTCATATTGAACTTCTCAGCTATTCTCCACAACACATCTCCTGATACCACTGAATATTCTTTTACTTCTTCCACCTCTATAGGTGTGGATGGATCTTCTTTTAACATCTCTTCTGGTATTAGCCCTTCTTCTATCAATTCATATACATTCAATGCTTTACTATTAATGCTTCTACCATCTTCAGATACTGGTATTTCTATTTTGCCTTCATTAACTTGCTGGATTATATAATCCCTTAGTGGATGGTTTAAATCAGCTCCTACGATTTCCCAATTATTATCCACCTTAGGCTCTATAGTGCCTAATTCACTTATATGTTGGGCTATATAGGACCTTAAGGACATAGGGTCTGAATTGAAATAAGGTTCTCCACTTATAATCCCCATACTTTGTAGTCCACTAAGTCTATAATTGTTTATAGTCAATTTAAAGGTACCTTCATCTTTAACAGGCTCACCTTTAAATTTCAAATCTACAATTCTTTCTCCTGCTGGCTTAGATATATCTATTTTATAATCTACCCCTTGAAACATATCATAGTTGTAAGCTCTGATTTCTGGGTTAAAGCTTATAGTCACATCTCCTGGTTTATAGGTATTAAAATAGGAGGCTGACCATTCCATATAATCCTTTAGCTCTTTCCCTGTCACCTCTACCCCCACAAGGGTATTTGGATATTTATATATGTCGAAAATACTGCTATAGGTTATATCCCCTTTGCTAATATTAGAGGATGGTTGGAACAATGCTGCAGCAGAAATTTCTGCTCCTGAATATTTAAGCTGTACATCATTGATTAAATCTATTACAGCAGTATCCCTAATTTGCCCTTCTGGAATTCCTTTAATTTCAGAAGCTGGATGAAAATCATCAGTAGCTACCCCTATTACATCTTCTAAGAATTCTAAAGTCCCTTCATGATATTCCTTGGCATATTCTTTTAACTCTTCTGATGCTTCATAATCTTTAACATCTATTAAATCTACCTTTCTATCTATTACTTCCCAAGTTTCTCCATCTTGTTTCAGAGTTAAATCAAATCTTACTACCTGTCTACCTGCATCCCTTGCACCACCAACTAATGTAGTACCTACAATTTCATTTACTGAAATATGCCCATGACCAACTAACATAGCTTGGATTTCTGGATTCTTTTCTATAGCTAGTCTGACTGAGTCTGCATCACCATATTCAGCATCCAGTCCAGAATGAGCTGTAGCTATTATTACATCTACTTGTTCCTTTAACTCTTTAACATATTTTTCTGCAGCTTTATCTATGGCTTCAAATTCTAATTCTGTTACCTTAGGTCCATCCCATCTTGGTATATTGGGATTGCCAAGACCTAATATACCTATCTTTATACCAGCCACTTCCTTTATAGTATAGGGTTTGACAAAATTAGTGCCATCTTTCCAATAGATATTGGCACCTAAAATAGGGAATTCTGCCTCTTCTACTATCTTATGGATTAAATCTAGCCCAAAATTGAATTCGTGATTACCTAGCGTCATAGCATCATATCCCATGAAATTCATAACATCGATTACTGGATGGAGTAGTTCTAATTTGGTATTATACAAATCATCGGAAAGGATTGTCCCCTGTATGGTATCACCATTGTCCAACAATAAAGTATTAGGATTTTCCTCTCTAACTGCTTCTACTACCGAATATACTTTAGCTATCCCTAAATCATCTACTTCCTTTCCATCCTCATAGGACCAGTTATAAATATTTGAATGAAGATCTGTAGTCCCTAGGATGGTTAAATGCACCGTCTCTTCCTCAGCTTTTACAGGTATAGTGAACATACCAATAATAAGCACAAATGCAAGTACAAAGCTAAACAGTTTTCTCTTTTTAAAGCCCACAGTATTACCCCCTTAAATTTAATTAATAAGTTTATACCCTTTTTATGGTAAAATAACCTCCCATTCTGGTATCTGGCACCACAGGGAGGTCTTCAGTCCTTATTCCATCAAGTGAGATTCCAGTATCTGGTCTCTTCTCAATCCTTGTAATCCTAAATAGTATTCCAAATTGTTTAACAGATAATCTAATTTTACTGGCCCTACCAATTCTGAACCGGTAACAGCTACACCATATTTCTTAGCTTCCTGCTTGACCAATTCAAAAGTTCTATAAAGTGGTGTAGAAGCACAATCGAACATATTCATAGATACAACTACTCCATCCCTTTCAGGGAACTTAATCCCTACTGCTCTTACTGTGGAAAATCCACCACTTGGTCCTCTTACCGCCTTGGCTATTTCTTTAGCTATACTCACATCTTCTGTAGCTAAAAATACATTATAAGCTGTTAATCCTTCTAAATCCGCACTAACAATGGTTGCACCAGATTTTTCACTTAATTTTCCATCTACAGATAAATCTGGTTTTCTATCTTCATAATCTGGGTGGTTAGAATCCTCTAGCAGCGCCTTTAATCCTTCATATTGGCCCTTCCTTATAAAGGAAATGCTTTTTTTGTCTTCCGTTCTAGCATTTTCTGCTGAAAAGAATATAGGCACTTTATACTTTTCAAATAATTCCCTTCCTATTTCTTCTGCTAACTGGACACATTCTTCTAATGAAATATTCCTCAATGGAAATATGGGAACAGTATCTTGAGCACCAATCCTAGGATGGGTTCCTTTTTGCTCTCTCATATCTATAAGCTCATAGGATTTCCCTGCCATAGCAATTAAGGCTTCTTTTAAAGGCTCCGGTTCCCCTACTATTGTAACTACCGTTCTATTGAAATCATGTTCTGGCTCATAACTTACTAATTTTACCCCTTCTCTATCCTTAACTTCAGCTACTATGGCTTCAATAACCTCTTCCCTTCTACCATCACTAAAATTTGGAACTGCTAATATGTATTTCTTGGCTACCATATATAAGCCCCCCTTTAACTGTAATCCTAAATATGATAGCATATATTTTTCAATTTTTCTTTGTAGGTTTTCTATAAAGATATTTAATTGTCCTGCCTTTAATTATTACAATTATATTACAAATAAGTTCCTTTTTTGGTGCCTGGCACCAAAAAGGGAACTTATTGAAGATTAATGCCTTGTGGAGTTTTTCAATAAATCATCTATTTCTTCTTCAGATAATTGATAATGATAGAATTTCTGGTAAAATTCTTTTACTTCCTCTTTCATATTATAATCGAATACCTCTGGATATAGTAGATTTCCTAACCATTTTACACCTAATATCCTATTAACGGAAGGTGGTCTATCAAACCAGTTAAAGGGTCTATTGGGTATTTCATATACATCCTTATTTTTAACTGCCTTAATATCCATCCAAGTAGGGTCTTTAAATATTTCTGAATAATAACCCCCTCTTTCATCATCCCAAGAAATGATAATATCTGGATTCCATTTCAATAGCTGCTCTATGGATACTTCTGATTTCCCTTTATCTCCTTTAATGACTACCTCTGCTACATTAATACCTCCAACTAAATCGATTATCTCTGCATGCCAAGAACCAGAAGGTTCTGTTTCCAACCCACTAGGTCCTTCAGCGTAATATACTCTTAATTTTTCTTCTTCTTTTATCTTTGGTGAATTTTCCTCTATATCCTCCACAGTTTCTTTACAATATTTGGCCAATTCTTCTGCTCTTTTTTCTTCTCCTAATGCCTTTCCTAATATACTATAGGCTTCATCTAACCTATGTAGGTCTGAGTCCAAAAAGATTACAGGTTTCCCCGTTTGTTCTTCTAATTCTTCAGCTTTAGATATGGTACCTTCATCTAATTCTTCCATCATTATTAAAAAAGCTGGATTCATTTTCAATATTTCTTCTACATTAATAGCATTTTTCCCCGCTCCCCCTAGATTAGGTAAAGAATGATATTTTTCGTCTATAAACCTTTTTTCTCCTTCCCTTAAATCATAATTCCATCCCAATAGTTTTTCTGGATTTAAGGAGTATAAAAGGATGGTTCCTGTAGGAATGGTAGCAAAAGCTTTATCCACCTTAGCTGGTATTAAAACAGCTCTTCCAGCCATATCCTCTATTTCAATATCCTTTGTAACTTCAGTAACTTGTTTATCAACAGTACATCCTGCTAACATTGATAGTATTATAGTCAAAATAATTAATAACGAAATATTTCTTTTAAGCATTTTATCTCTCCCTTCAGAATACTGGCAAGCACATTTTCATGGCTTTACCCTTTGAATCTATTTCCACAACTTTTAAGTCTATATTATACAAAGATATTAACTCCTTTTCCTTTAAGTTTTCTTTTGGATTATCTATTGCTACTACCTTACCATCCTTTACCAACAAAGCTTTAGTTCCATATATAAAAGCATGTTCTGGATAATGGGTGGCCATTATTACCGTTACTCCATTCCTTGCCCATTCTTTTAAATGCTTTAACATTACTATTTGGTTACTAAAATCCAAATTATTAGTTGGCTCATCCATTATTATTACTTCCGATTGTTGGGCGATAGCTTGAGCAATTTTTACTAGCTGCCGTTCTCCACCACTTAACTGAGAATACACTTTATCTCTAAGATGTAAAATATTAAGCTTTTCCATTGCCTCTTCTGCAATTATCATATCTTCTTTAGATGGAGAAGATATAATATTTAAATAAGGGGTCCTTCCCATTAATACTATATCCTTAACTTTATATTGAAAGGTAGAACTAAAGGATTGGGGAATATAACTAATCTTATTTGCCCTTTTTCTCCAATTCCAATTTTTAATATTCTCATCATCTATTAATATATTTCCTCTAAAAGGCTTAATAAGACCTAATATAGTCTTTATCAAAGTAGATTTCCCTGAACCATTAGGTCCTAATATACAGATAATATCCCCTGAGTCCCCAGTAAAACTCACATCTTTTAAAACTATATTATTCCTATAGCCACAGCTTAAACCTTTAACCTCTATCATTTATCCCAACTCCTTCCCTTATTTAATAATAGAAATATGAAAAAGGGAGCTCCTATTAAAGAAGTCAATATTCCAAGGGGTATCTCTACCGTTGTAAGGGCCCTTGCTATATTATCTATTATCAATAGATAGGTACTGCCTAATAATATGGTAGTAGGCACTAAAACCCTATAATCAGGGCCTACTAATATTCGCCCTAAATGTGGAATTACAAGGCCTATCCAACCAATTATTCCACTGATAGAAACAGAAGCTGCTGTCATTAGAGTAGAACAAATTATTACTATTATCCTAATCTTTCCCGTATCAAGGCCTAATGTTTTGGCTTCATCTTCATCTAAAGAAAGAACGTTTAATTTCCATCTTAATAAATATAGGGGAACTATACCTAATAATATGGGTATGAATATCCTTTTTACATCCTTAGGCAATAATCCGGATAAACTTCCCATCAGCCAAAAAGTTATGGTAGGTAGTTTATCCTCTGTATCAGCAATATACTTTATCAAAGAAGTAAAGGATGTGAATATGGAACCTATTAGTATTCCTATGATAACAAGAGAAATTAAAGGGTCTTCTTTTACTCTTATACTAATTAAATATACCAATGCTACCCCTAAAATGCCGAATAGAAAGGCTGATATCTGTATTCCCACTGTATTAAAGGATAGAAATATGGCTAAAGCAGCTCCAAAGGCAGCTCCAGCTGAAACTCCTAATATATCGGGAGACACTAATGGATTTTTAAACATTCCTTGGTAAACCGCCCCTGAAAGGGAAAGGGATGCTCCTACCAACATTGCTGCCAGGATTCTAGGAAGCCTCACCCTAAAAACTATGGTTTCAATGGTATCAGGCCAAGTTCTAGTTATAGGGAAAACTTTTGATAATAGAACTTTCAATAAAGTTGGAATAGATACAGGATACCTTCCAATGGTGAAAGATATAAGAAAAATAAATATTAGAAGGGCCAACATAAAACCCCTATTATTGTTTCTATTCTTCACGAAAACCTACTCCTTTATCGTTATTCTTTTATTAATATAACGCTCCCAAAAAAATATTAGATATCTTTAAAATGTTTTTTGAAGATTTCTTCTGCTGACTCCTCTGCTTCTTTACAAAATCCTTCATATGCCTTTATTATCGCCTTTCCCTCAGAGGTTAAGTAGGACCCCCCTCCATCAATACCACCTGTTTCCCTTTCTAAAAGGGAATACCCTAAAACCCTTTCTGCCCTATTTATAATAGACCAGGCCTTACTATAGGACATATTTAACTCCTTTGCAGCCTTGTTTAAACTTCCAAGTCTATCTATGGTTTTCAGTAATATACAAGGCCCCCTTCCAAAAACTTTCTCCCCATTTTGTACCATCCAAAATCTACTTTCTAATTTCAAAATTCCCACCTGCTTTTATAAAGATGAGGAGCCTCTTTTTCATACTTCACTGCTTGTATCTCTGCCATAATGGATAAGGCAATTTCTTCAGGAGTTTCTCCCCCTAAATCCAATCCTATTGGCGTGTAAACTTTTGATAGTTCCTCCTTTAAATAACCTTTTTCTAAAAGGTTGTTAAAAGTAGTCCTAACTTTATTCTTGCTTCCTATCATACCAATATATTTTGCATTAGATTTTAATACTACTTCTAAAGCATCTTGGTCATATTTATGCCCATGAGTTACTATTATTATGGAAGTATTATGATCAACTTCCATCTTTTCTAAATTTTCCACTATATCTCCCAAAATTAAATATTCAACATCAGGAAATAAATTAGAAGTTAATCTTTCCTCCCTGCTATCCAAAACAGTAATGAAATAACCTAGTATACTAGCCATTTTAGCAATTTTTTCCGCCACATGACCAGCCCCTACAAGGATTAATTTTTCTTGAGAATTATAGACCTTTATAAATAAACTTACCTTACCGCCACAGGCCATAGGCAAAATATTCCCAGTTTTTGAATCCCTATCTAGATTATATTCTATTAATAAGGATTTATTTCTTTTAATACAATATATTGCATCCCTTTTAGCTTTTTCTTCTAATGCCCCACCACCAATTGTACCTTCTAATATATTTCCTTCTTCATCTACTAGCATGGAGCTTCCAACGCCCCTAGGCGTAGAACCTTCTGAGCTTACGATAGTTATTGTAGCTACAGATTTACTGTTCTTTAAAGATTCATTGAGTGCATGCAAAACCTTTCTATCTTCTAGCATATTACCTCTCCTTATGGGATTTTTATTCATAGCATAATTATATTTGATAATAATCTAAATTTCTATATATAAATATTATTACAATTATTTTCCTTTTCCCTTAGATATTGTATCCCTTCCAAAACACTACTACCAATGGCCCTAGCTTTATCGGAGATAGTAAAAACATATTTCCTTAAACACCTAGGATCTATATCGCCAATTTTAACCCTCTTTTTTACATACAACCCATCATTTATCATTCCTCTTAAAATCCCCTTGAAAGGTGCTATTACCTTTTCATCTCCTACTTGGCATATTGCATTTCCCTTATCTATTATATCGCCTATTTCATAATAGGATTTAACCACCCCATCACAAGGTGCTCTAAGGACTCTCTCCTCTTTATATCCCATTACTTCTCCAGGGATTCCAGTATCTTCCTCTGGTTTTCCCCAGTGAATTATCTTCCCTAAACTTGGACCTCTATTACTTTCTATTACCAAATCTACATCCTTACCAGCTTCAAACCCGGGCCCAATTCCTATGGTAATTGGAGCCATAGATTTATTGGTACCCAGATTTTTCTTGGCAATAATAGCGTCTATGACTGCTAAAGGTTTTATCTCCTGAATTATCTTTCCTTTATTATCAATATATACTGGAATAGCTCCTAAATTCCAGATTTTGCAAATATCTTCTTTATCCTTAGCTAAAACTCCTTTAATGTCTTCTACAGTAGTTTCACCTTCATAAACTGCATCACTAAAAGCTACAGCTCTTCTAACGGTTAGAGGCTTGTCTATTTCTAAAATAATTATTTTATATCCTGCTTTATGGAGAATATAGGCTATTCCTGAGGCTAAATCTCCGCCACCTCTTATGATTATGGTATCCAATCTTGTCACCTTCTTATATAATAATCATTTCCATTATCCTTCATAGTCAATCCTCTTTTCTGATATTTCCCTAAAGGTTTCGATATCAAAAATTCTTCATCCTTTACTATCATCTGTCCTCTTAGAAAAATATACTCAAATTTACCATATTGGGGAAATCCCTCATAAAGATTATAGTCTACATTTTGAATCTGATTTTCTGCTTTTATTATAGACTTAACCTGAGGATTAAACACCAGAATATCAGCATCACTTCCCCTTTGAATAACTCCTTTTTTAGGATATAATCCAAAAATTTTGGCTGGATTTTCGCAAAGGACTTCTACAAGTCTTTCTATATTTATTCTGTTTTCCATTATCCCATAGGTATATATAAGTTTAAATCTATTTTCTACTCCTGGGGCTCCATTAGGAATCTTAGTAAAATCATATTTTCCTAATTCCTTCTGCCCTTTATAATTGAAGGCACAATGATCTGTTGCTATAACATCTATTTCCCCATCTTTGAGACCTTTCCACAATATTTTATTACTTTCTTTATCCCTTAGAGGTGGTGATATCACATACTTAGCTCCTTCAAATAGGTCTTTTCCTTTAGGTGTATAATAGTCTTTGTTTAACAAAAGATATTGGGGACAGGTTTCTGCTAATACCTTAAGCCCTCTTTGTCTTGCTTTTTGCACCTCATTATATCCTTCCTTAGAACTTAAATGTACTATATAAACAGGAGTATCTGCCAACTCTCCTATGGTAATAAGTCTAGATATTGCTTCTCTTTCCAAGGATGATGGTCTTGTTTTTTCATGGTAAATTGGCTCTATATTTCCCTTTAATACTGCTTCCTTTCTAAGACTATCTATTATATCGCCATTTTCACAATGGAATCCTATTAAAGTTCCTAGCTCTTTAGATTTTTTCAAAGCCTCATATATGGAGCTATCATCTACCTTTAAATCCCCATAGGCAAAAAACATTTTAAAAGAGGTTATCCCCTCCTTAACCATCTCTTCCATCTCTTTAGAAGTATTATCATTCCAATCCGATATGGTCATATGGAATCCATAATCAGTATAGGTATTATCTTTTGTCCTATTCTTCCAATCATCTAGGGCTTCCCTTAGGGTACCTTTCTTTACTTGTTCAGCAAAATCTATAATAGTGGTAGTTCCACCCATAATTGCAGCTTTAGTTCCTGTTGAAAAACTATCTGCTACCATTCCTCCAGCCTCAGCATCAAAATGAGTATGAACATCTATACCGCCAGGAAGTATATAGAAACCTTTTGCATCAATTACTTCATCATTAGGCTTCACTAGATCTATTCCTATATCTTCTATCTTTTCTCCTACTATCCGAATATCCTTTACAATCGTTCCTTTTGAACTTACTATTTGCCCATTAGTTATTACAATCGCCATCTATACACCCCTCTAACACTTTCCCTGCCATAATCCTGTTATATTTTCCTTTTTCCAATACTATATTCCCATTTATAATAACATAATCAATGCCCTCTGGATATTGTTTAGGTTCTACAAATGTTCCCTTGTCTTTTATCTTTTTTAAATCGAATATTACAATGTCTGCATAATTTTCTTCCTTTATTTCTCCCCTATTTTTAAGTTTAAAAGTTTCTGCTGGTTTCTTCGTCATCTTATATATTGCTTCTTCTAATGATAAGACTTTCTCTTCCCTTACATATTTACCTAAAACTTTAGGAAAGGAGCCATATAGCCTTGGATGAGGATTATCAGAAATCATTCCATCAGTACATACATTTTGTTCAGGTCTATTTAAAATCTTTATAATATGCTCCTCCAATCCATAAAAATCCACCATACCTACAGAGTTTTCTTCTTCATATATAAGGTCAAAAGTAGCATTATAAGGGTCTTTACCCCTTATTTCTCCTAATTCTATAAGGTTTTTCCCTATTATATCCTTGTTTTTATTGGTTTTTACAGAAGTTATAAATATCTGGTCTAACCCTGCAAAACGGAT
>NZ_PPXX01000095.1 GCF_021655075.1 Clostridium sp. Cult2 | reverse complement strand
GTGAAAGAAAAAATACCCTTATCGGAGAATATTATAAAGGATATTCATAGCATAGTTTTAATGGATAAGCCTCAAGATAGGGGAAAATATAGACGTATACCAGTTACTATTTTAGGGGCAGTGCATGAACCACCTCAACCATATTTGGTACCAGTATTAATGGAACAATTAATTAATGAATATAATGAAAGCATGAAGGATAAACATATAATTGAAAAAGTTGCATTATTTCATTTGCAATTTGAAGCTATACATCCATTTATAGATGGAAATGGTAGGACTGGACGTTTAATTATGAATTTTGAACTTATGAAAGAAGGGTACCCTCCTATTAATATCAAGTTTAAGGATAGAAAAAGATACTATAATTGTTTTACGGATTTTCACTTAAATAATTCTAATCCTCAGATGTTAATAGAAATGATTGAGGAATATGTACAAGAAGAGTTGAAAAGATATATTTCAGTTTTAGAAATGGCAAATGATTTTAATAATGATTAGTTAATTATAAAACAAATAGGAGCATTAGGTTTATAATTAAGCCTAATGCTTTAATTTTAGCAATCAATATTAACTATTAAATACATTCTATTTATTTTGCTAGTAGAATTGATACGGTGAACCGTATCATAAGTAGTGGACAAGCCTTATTGATTATAAATTAGGATTTAGGGGTTACCACGGACCATAAGGAAATGGTATAATGTGTATAAGTAATTTTATGCGGCGTTAGGGAACAGGCTCTGTCTTGTTCCGGTGATACGACATTCGTAGATAGATGTGCAATATAGAAATTTAATAAGGAAGTGATAAACATTGAGCATATTCATGTTTTTAGCAAGTGATAAGCCATTGGAAGTAGTTGAGAGTTCTTATGAAGGGCATATAAATAAATTTGAAATTAGTAATAATATGTATTATTCAGATTCATACGCAAAGGATTATTCTGATAAAAAATATTTTTCCGAATTACACTGGATTTCTGCAAAATCAAGTGCTAGACAGTTTATTAACTACTTAAAGGAACAATTAGAAAATTTAAATGAAATAGAAATCTGGAACATGTGGTTAGATACATGTGGAGTAGCAAGCCAAAAATCTGTTCATATATCAGAATTAAGCATTCATGATTTTGAATTCCTAGATAATAGTACAGATACACCAGTTTGTCTAATAGTTAAGAAATAGATAATTACTCTAAGAAATAACGACACATTATTAATAAACTATATCGTAACGGTGTATCTAGGCGTCTTGTTAATTATATTAAATTAGGCAAGGGGGAATATGATTTTGAAAAAGATAATAGCAAAAAGAACATTATATATTATGGTAATTATGCTTATTGTAGGATTAATAATAATTCTATCTTCTACTGCAATAGGTAACAGAATGGGCAATAATGCTATACAGAAAAATGGTGGATCTATGGATACTAGCCAACATGAAAGAATTATTGATACAAATACATCCAATTTTAGAACGGTTGGTTTAATATTATCATTGGTTGGGGGTTTTGGAATGTTACTAAGTGGGTTTGCCTTATATAATGAGTTATAATTCTTGAAAAGTTGTAGCTTAAGACACATTCTTTCTAAAATGTTCATTAATAGATTTAGGTGTAACAAAATATAAATTGGGGGAACAAGGTACATGAATAAAAAACTAATAAAATTTTTAATGCTTATGGCTTATTGTATTCCATATGGATATCTGGCTATGAATGGTGATGCTACTTCTGGAACAATGATATTCTATGGATTTATGATAGCAGGTTTTGGAATTCTTTGTGGCACTGCTATTAGGACAAATAATACTATTATACTTATTATTGGGAACATATTAAGTTTTATTTCATCATATTTTTTTATTTTAAGAAAGCTACAATCAGAAGTATGGAGCTGGTATTTCAAGCCCTTTACTCCTGTTGGTCTTTTAGTACTAATAACAATTGTTTCTTTCATAATACAAATTGCATCTATAATTATAGTAAAGGCAAGAAAAACTAGTACAAATTCAGACAATGTGTAAAAAATAATGATATAATATATGTAAGTTAATATCTCCTAAGATATCTATAAAAGGAAGGAAGTGTTAATAATGAGTCTTATTTCTAAGCTGAATGAGGACCGAAGTCTAAAGATACCAGAAGAAATATTAAAAAAAGCAGGATTGAGACCAGGTGCTGAAATTATATGGCTATA
>NZ_PPXX01000094.1 GCF_021655075.1 Clostridium sp. Cult2 | reverse complement strand
AAAACAATACTTAATTTATTTAATATTTATATTAATATTATTAATGTTTCCCTTGACTTTTATAAATATTAGTATTATTATAAGGTTAAAGAGGATTAAATACTTAATTTAATATTATTATTATACCCAAATTTATTATTATAGTTTAATTAAATAAGTATTTTCTCTATTTCACCATATTAGGAGGGTTTTTATGGAGAATAGTATTAAAGAAATATTGAATCAACTGGATAAGGGAGATATAAAACATAAAGAGGCAATAAAATTGATGAAGATGATAAACATTAATACTAACACCGTTAAAAAGAAGGCTTCTAGATTGAAAATCACCGTAATAGATGAAGAACAGTCCATAAAAATACCTGCTATACCTTTTGGCCTAATAACCTTTTTAATAGATATAGGTTTTGGTCTAAGCTCTATTGCTTTAAGATTTGTTGATGATTTTGATGAAGATGTAAAAAGAATATTGGATTCCATAGATAGGAAAGATATTAAACAAGTATTTAGTGAGTTAAGGAAGCATGGCCCCTTTGATTTAGTAGATGTTCAAGATGGAGATAATACGGAAGTTAAAATAACCATACTTTAATAAATAGGGAGAGTGACAATATGAGAAGAGAAGTTTTAGGAAAGTGTCCAGTATGTGGAGAAGAATTGAAAGTAACAAGATTAAGTTGCAGTAATTGCTATACAAGTATTGAAGGAAGTTTTTCTTTATGTAAATTTTGTAAACTTTCTAATGAACAAAAATATTTTTTAGAAGCTTTTATTAGAAATAGGGGTAATATAAAAGAAATAGAAAAAGATTTAGGAATATCCTATCCAACTGTGAGAAATAAACTGGAAGATGTAATAGAAGCATTAGGATATAAACCTAAGTATAATGAACCTAAGGTAAATAAAAAGGAGATATTAAAAAAGCTAGATGAAGGAGAAATTACTTCTGAAGAAGCTATAAAACTTCTTAAAGGAGAGGAATAAGGGGGATTTAATATGAAAGATGAAAAATTAATGATATTATCTATGTTAGAGGAAGGTAAAATAACTAGCGAAGAAGCTATAAAACTATTAGAAGCATTAGAAGAAACGGAAAGCTTCATAGAATATGAGTCCACTGAAGACAATGAAGAAAAGTTTATTGACATAGACAAAACTAAGGAAAAGCTAGAAGTGTTAGAAAAAAATATTAAAGACAAAGGGAAGAAAGCAGAAAGTTTAGGAATAGACTTAGGTAATAAATTAGCGAATACTTTTAGTAATTTATTCAGCACAGGAAATCCCTTTAATCTTCTAGGAAACTATAAAGTAATAAATACCAAGATTGAAAAAGATATCTCTTATATGGATAACCCTACAATCCACTTAAAATCAATTAATGGTGGTATTAACTTGAAAAGTTGGGAAAAAGAAAAGTTATTAATTAAAATCGTTTATCAGTATAAAAATAATAATTATGCTAAAGATGATAAGTTTTATGATTTGTCCGAAGAAAATAATAAGATAATATTTGAACCCATATATGCCAATAATGTAATGATGAATTTAGATGTATATTTGCCTGATAGATATTACGAAGAAATAAACTTAAATACATCTAATGGTAAAATTCAGGTAGAAAATTTAAATTTAGGACTACTTGGCTGTAATACAACTAATGCCTCTATTTCTTTAAAGGATGTTGTAGGAAAAAACATTGACTTGTCAACTAAAAACGGAAGAATCAATTTAATAGATATTTCCTCTCCCACATTAAAGGCAATTAGTACTAATTCAAATATTGTACTAGAAGATATTAATAGCGATAACTTAATAGTTTCTACTAAAAATGGGAGAATTACACTTTCTGATATATCAGCAAATAATATCTCTGGTAATACTTCCAATAGTTCCATTGAAATCAATGATATAAGCAGCAAGGTAGTTAAACTAACTACGTCTAACGGAAGGATAACATGTAGAGATTTAGATAGCGAAAAAATTAGCAAATTGAAACTTTCTACCTCTAATTCAACTATTGATGTAGAAATAGGTAAATTAAATAAAATGAGTTCTTTTCACCTAGAGACTTCTTTAGGAAATATTGATTTAGATATACCAGACCTTGTATATAAGGTCAACAGGCAGGTAAGTTTAGGCATAAAAAAGATAATTGCTCATAGTGCTAATTTCGATGAAAAAGAAGAACATTTTGTTTTAGATGCTTCTACTTCTAACGGTTCAATAAAAATTAGATAGGGGGGGTTTAAATGACGGATTTTAAAGAGGAAAAATTGCAAATTTTGAAAATGGTAGAAGACGGTAAGATTACTAGTGAAGAAGGTATAGAATTATTAGAAGCTCTAAATGAAACAAAAGTCAGCTATAGGGAAAGTCAAAAGGCTAAATGGTTAAAAATAAAAGTCTTTGAACCAGATGATAGTACTAAAGTAAATGTGACCATACCCGTAGCTTTGATAGATGTAGGTATGAAGATAGCTGGTAAAGTAGCTCCTAATTTTGTACCAGAGTTAAAAGAATCTGGTCTTGATGAAATGGATTTAAAGGAAGTATTTGAAGCTATAAAGGATGGAGCTTCTGGGAAACTAGTTGATATAGAAAGTGAAAATGGTGAGAAAGTCGAGATAATAGTAGAATAATCCCAAGCTTGGGATTATTCTTTTAATTTTATTATATTATATATGATTTTTATTCCTAACCCTATTAATATTATTGGTATTAAATAGGATATGAATTTCCAAAATCCAAATTGAATCATTGTCTTAGATGATATTAGAAATAGTATAGAGACCACTGCCATAATCCAAGCCAGATGTTTAGGCCATTCTACTCCAGAACTTCTATATCCTATTATATATATAATGTAAAAAGAGATTCCAAATAATAGGAATAGAGACCAATTTGCATCAGAATAAGCTAATTCTTCAATTAAATTATATGTTCCTAAAGCAGGCAAAATCAAACCAATTATCAAAAACCCCTTATTTTTCTGTCTAAAATATAATACCAAGGATAAAATGCCAAATATCCATAAAAACAGGAAGCTCTTAACATCTATATTAGTGAAAATATATTTATTTAATATGGAAATTAGTGAAATACCCAATAGCGCCAATCCAGATATCAAATATCCCATATGCTTTTGATTAAAAAATCCTATAATAAGCCCTATAGACAGTAGAAATAAAACCCAATCAAAATTCAATACTTTTAAATTCAATAGCAGAAATAAAACACCAACAAATATAAGCAATAGACCAAAAGAATAACTGTTTCTCTTCATAATATCCCTCCTATTTAGATAAAGGTTTCATTAGAAAAAATTCAAATCCAAATCTAAATTCCTTAAATAATTAAGAATTATTGAATCATATACGCTATTTCCAATAAAAGATTGAGGCAAAATAGAAACTATTGGAGATAGGATTAAGTTTAATAAATATATTATAAACAATCCTTCTATTAATCCAAATATTAAACCTCCTGTTTTATTTAACTGTTTTAGTACTGGTGTATCTAAAAGGAACGAAAAAAGTCCTAAAATCAAACTTATCAATATATTAGCTAAACAGAATACCAGTATCATTGCAGAAATTGTTACAACTATTCTTAGTAATCCTGTAGAAAATAAATGGGAAAGGTAATTTGCCTCTTCTTCTATTTTAGAATGAAATAGTATCTTCAAAATCACTTCAGTTATACCTTTAAATATATTATACACCTTAGGATTATTAATTATATACCCATAAACAACGGGATAATATATTCTTGTAATTATTACAGCCAATATTACCTGTATAATATTAAATATTGATAAAATAAAACCTAACCTTAATCCCTTTGTTGTTGTATATATTAAAATAAAGATAACAACTATATCTAACCAGTTCATATATATTACCACCAAGCCTTAAATCTTATTATAATAAAATTATATCAATTTTGTTTTTGTAAACCACAAAAAGTTTTTGTGCTCCTTGAGTAACACTAAGCATAGAATCCTCAGATTTATATTTAAAAACTTCTTCTCCTTCTTTTAATCCAATAATATAATTGTTTCCATATAATATTAGGTATTTTTCAAAAGGAATAATTTTTTTATATTCCTCTATAAAGGATTTTTTTTCTACAGTTCTTCCATCAAAAGAAATAGTTTCTAAAATATTACCATGCAATATATGAATGTTTTCCTCATCCATATTTATATCTTTAATAAGTTGAAACTGCTTTTTCCATAAAATATTTCCATCATTTAACAAATACATCCCCTTGTCTGACAACACAATTAAATTATCTTCATCAATGAAATTCGTATACAAAACAATTTCATTGTCTAAAGAAGCAGTCCATAAAAATTCACCTTCAAGACCATAAGTTTGAATTTCAGATTTTAAATTCTCCCCCTTCAAATTTAATGTAGAGAGAGCATATCTTTTATTGTTTTCACCTATAGAATAAGTTAATATATTGTGGTTTTCCACTAATTTTTCTCCTATTGGTTGTCCATTACTATCTAATATCTTAATAACTTCTCTATCCCCTTCTTTTATATGCACCAAAATATTTTCAGCTCTTTTATCTATATTATATACTTTCCCATTTAGTTGAAACTTTTCTATTGTTTCTCCTTTTGGATTTAAAGAATAAACTTGGCCCATTGATCTTTCGCATATAAAAATTCCTTCTTCACCAAAATAAGCCATGGGTTCTTCTATATTAAATTCCTTTTGCCATTCTAAATTACCATCCAGTTTTAATCTTCTTAACTTATTATCTCCCCATACCACAATACTTCCATCATAAAAAGCTATCTGGTCTATATTAATATCTATAGGAATAGATTTTTCCAACTTTAATTCCTTATTTCTAATCTTTGAAGTTTTTATAAAATTAATAAATTTTTCCTGATTGTCCCTTCTTGAAAACAACAATATAATTCCAATAAAAATTATTATTAAAAACTTAAAACCAGTATTCTTCTTTTGTTTTGGATTCATAAAATCACCTCATATTATAATAATTCGTTATATTTTAATAATATCCTTTAAAATATTTGTGAATATTTTAATATCTGATATAATAAATGTACCCATACATTTTAAAAGGAGGTAAAAATATTGTTAATTGACAAAAACTTAAATACTCCTTTATATATACAACTTTATGAAAATATTAGAAATTTAATTGAAGAAGATAATTATAAAGAGGGAGATAAACTCCCCTCTATTAGAAGTTTAGCAAAAAAACTTGATGTAAATAATATTACAGTTGTAAATGCCTATAAACTATTAGAACAAGAGGGCTATATTTATTCTATTAAGGGTAGTGGAACTTATATAAGGAAGACTAGTTATGATATGGATATTTCTTACATGGAAGATGGAGATATTGAATTGATGATAGGAGGAGTTCTGCCTATATCAAAAAATAGTATTAATCTTGCTTCTGTATCTCCTACTCCTGAAATTTTTCCTATAGAAGAATTTAAACAATCTTTAATTGAAGTATTGGATAGAGATAAGGGAAATGCCTTTGTATATCCTGAAATTAATGGATATGAGCCTTTTCGGGAATCCATTTCCTCATTTTTATATGAAAATTATAATATGTCCGTTGATAAAAGCCAAATACAAGTAATCTCTGGTGGACAGCAAGGAATAGATATAATAGCAAAAACTTTAATATCTCAAGGGGATTGTATTTTTGTTGAAAATCCTACTTATTCAGGAGCAATTGCAGCTTTTGAGTCTAGAGGAGCCAAAATAATGGGAATCCCCATGCTAGAAGATGGATTGGATTTACAAGTATTTAATAAATATATTAGAAGATATAAACCTAAATTTTTATATATGATGACTAATTATCAAAGTCCTACCACCTACTCTTATAGTGAAGATAAGAAGAGAGAGCTTATTAACCTTAGCAAAGAATATAATTTTTATATTATTGAAGACGATTTTTTGACAGACTTAAATTATGATGATAATAAAAAAGCTCCACTTAAATCAATGGATAGCTTAGATCAAGTTATATATATAAAAAGTTTTTCAAAGATTTTTATGCCAGGAGTAAGGATTGGTTTTATGACAGTACCACAAAAGCTTTTCAAGGATATAGTAAGAGTTAAACATACTACAGATATTTCTTCATCCGGGTTTTTACAGAGAGCCTTTGACCTCTATTTAAGAAAAGGATATTGGAAAGAACATATGAATACCATAAAAGAAGTATATACCAAAAAATACAATATTATGGTAAATGAATTAGAAAAATTAAATAAATATGGTGTAAAATTCATTAAACCCAATGGTGGGCTTAGCATCTGGGTTAAACTACCAAAAGATATAGATGCCGTAGAACTTTATAATGAATGTGGTGAAAACAATGTAGCTTTAGTACCAGGCAAAATATTTTTTGTTGATGATAGTATATATTCTAACTATATTCGCCTAAGCTTTGGAGCTGTATCTAGCCAAGAAATAACTCAAGGTATAAAAACTATAGAAAAATATATTAGAAAAAAATACAAGGAAGATAGCAATGAATATCTACCTTTTGTGTAATATCCATCCTAAGTACAATCCTGTTATCCTGAGCATAGCGAAGGATCTTAAACCCAAGATTCTTCGACTTCATTAATGTATTTAAATAGGTGTGCCTATAACCTTCGCCTCAGAATAACAGTTTTAAGACAGTCTATTGTCATATTCAATTTTTATTCCTTCATAAAATCCATTATAATGGAAATATAATCTTCAGGCTTTTCAAACATAGAAGCATGACCTACACCTTCTATGATTATCCATTTAGAATTTTCTATTTTTTGATGAATTAATTGTTGATATTTAATGGGAGTTATAATATCTAATTCTGAACTTATGATTAAAGTAGGAACTTTAATGTTTTTAATTATATGAGAAACATTGAAATCTCTTGCACTATCCAAAGATCTTTTAAACCTTCCATACCATTTTTCATCTAAAATTTTAGAGAGAATTCTTGCCTTTTCTTTTATGTCTTCATAATTTATTTCATAATAGTTATAGGAATACATATAGGGCAGAGCTATACTAGAAAAAATATTTCCATCAAGGGTAGACGCAGCATAAATCCAAGCTTTTCCTATATCATTCATAATCTTTGTAGTATAGCTATCTGTATTAGATAACATTAAAGTTTTTACTTTATATTCATATTTTAATGTAAAGGTAAGGGCTACCTTTCCTCCATAAGACATACCCAATAAATGAATATTTTCAAGTTTAAGTTTATCTAAAAACTCTTTCAAAAAATCAGCTTGAGTCTCTACTGTATATTCCTCTTCATGGCTATCAGATTTCCCTTGATCTATTAGATCTACAACTATCATCCTATAATCTTTAGATATAGTTCGAATAAAAGGAGACCAACTATTTGTACTCATCATAACTCCATTTAGAAATACTATAGGCTCTCCATGGCCATATTCTTTATAATAGATTTTCTTATTATTTATAGTTATATAAGGCATTTCATCAGCTCCTGTTTAGTTTATAATATTAGTATATCAAAAAAACCGAAGATAAACTCCGGTTTTATATAACAACTCCCCCGTCAACACTTAGAACTGTTCCAGTAATAAAACTTGCTTCATCGGAAGCTAAATAAAGATAAGCATTAGCTATATCCTCTGGGGTACCTAATCTTTGTAGTACAGATTTCTCCTTCATCATATCTAATACCTTTTCTGGCATTTTTGCTGTCATTTTAGTTAAAATAAATCCTGGTGCCACTGCATTTACTCTTATCCCTTTTCTTCCCAATTCTTTAGCCCATGTTTTAGTCATACCTATTACCCCCCATTTGGAGGCAGCATAATTGGTTTGTCCAAAGTTTCCATATATGCCTACTACACTAGCTGCGTTTAATATTACTCCATTTCTTTGCTCTACCATATGTCTTGACACTATTTGCCCACAATTAAATACTCCTTTAAGATTAATATCCATGACTCTATCCCATTGTTCTTCTTTCATTTTTATTAATGTTGCATCCATTGTTATTCCAGCATTGTTCACCAGTATATCAATTTTGGAAAACTCTTTTATTACTTTGTCAGTTACTTCTTCTATTTCCAGTCTATTAGTAACATCTACTTTATATGTTTTTGCTATACCTTCTAATTTACTTATTTCTTCTGCGGTCTTATTAGCTTCTTCTAAATTTATATCCCAGATTGCTACCTTTGCCCCTTCTCCAGCAAATTTAATAGCCGTTTCTTTACCTATTCCACTGCCTCCACCTGTAATTATAGCTGTTTTATCTTTTAATCTCATGATATTCCCCCCATCTAATAGTCGTTGCTGCCCAAGTATATCCTGTGCCAGCACCTAGCATTACTGCTAAATCTCCTTCCTTTATTCTACCTAACCTCTTCCCCTCGACTATGGATATAAAAGCATCAGCAGATTGACAATGGCCATAGTCTTCTAATACAAAAGAGTTTTCTTCAGATAGATTAAATCTCTCAAGAATATTTTCTAATATTGACCTTTTCATAAATATTGGTGCAATAAAATCTATATCTTTATTTGTATAACCACTTTTTTTAACAGACTTTTCTATTACAGATACGAAATTTTCTAAGGTAATAGGATCTAGTCTTTCTTTCATAGACTGAGGATCTTTAACATCTAACATTATTGGATTTTTATCTATTAAACTAAAGTCCATTATATTATTGTTTCCAATATTATAAACGGCTACATCATCTGCAAAACTTCCATCAGTTATCATATGAGTTTCTAATATAATATTTTTTTTATATCCTTTCTGTAATAATGCAGCACTGGCACCATCGCCAAAATTGAACATAAACCTAGATTTTTCGTTTTCATAATTAACTATGGAAGTTTCTTTTGATGAGGATACCAATAGCACGTTGTTTATATCTGGGTCGTTTAACATAATACTCTTTAAAATTTGTAATGAAAGAACTCCAGCAGAGCATAAAGAATGTATTTCAAAGGCATTTGCATTTTTAGCACCTATTAAATGTTGGATTTTAGCTGCAATATTCATCAAGTAATAATCTTTAAATTCACTGCCACAATATACAACTAAATCTAAATCTAGTGGATCAAAATTCTTCAATATTTTATTGGAAGCTTTAATACCCATATCAGATACGGATTCTTCCTGGCTAGCCTTATGTTTTTTTATTATCCCAAATTTATTTTCTATAACATCTTTGGGAATACCAGATTTCTTAGAAATCATACTGCTATCTTCTATTTCTTCTGGCACGTATATTTGAATATCCTTGATGCCCACAACTTCGTCATAATTCATCTTATTTCCTCCTTATTCATCTATTGTTCCATATAGTTTAACAACTGTTGATATTTCAATTTTACCTACATTATTCTTAGGTATTTCTTCAATAAATTGTATATATTTTGGTACTTTATAACTTGCCAATTGTTTTTTCAATCTAGAAATAATATTTTCTTTTGAAATCATCATACCAGGCTTTAAAGATATTACAGCTTTGCCCACTTCTCCACTGGTAACAGCGCCTGCTGTTGCAGCTACTTCTAAGACCGATCTAAATCCCCCTGTTACTTTAAAAAATGCTATTATCATTATAAAACCTGCTATTACCATTACAAGTCCCTGAAATGCTTGGGTTAAGGCCCCACCAACTTCTCCACTTAATGCTGTATAAATAGTTAAAACCCCAAATATCAAAAATCCAGCAAGTATAGGATTTAACCCTAATAAATGCCCAAAAAGTTCTGAACCTGCTTTGATTTGAGAAGCTAAATAAGCAATACATCCAATAAAAATAATTAATGACATGAGAACTTTAATACCTTTATTATTATTAAACCTTAAGTCAGAAATATCTCCTAAGCTAGCAACAGGTCCAACTTCTGCCATAGCTCTAACCTTTTTACCTAATATAATGTATGCCATAGGAAAGGCTCCTGATGATAACATCCAAAATGTCATCGCATTTCCTGTTGAATAAATTATACCTGGAACACCAACTAAAGCAAAAGCACTAGCTACAGCAGCCATTGAAGAAAATCCCACCACAAAGGGACCAAACAGTCCGGTGCTTCCAAAGTATGCTTGTGCAGTAGTTGCCTTTTTCTTCGCCCACCAACCAATAATAAAAGAAACTACAATCATACCAAAAGAAAATAATGTAATTAATATTTTTGTGCTACCAGCCATTTAATTAACCTCCTTTTCCCCATCCATTTGCCCTACCTTATTTTTAAAATTGTTCCAATCTTCATCTGAAAGCCATAGATCTTTATAAAGTATAAAACCTAGGGTTAATGTAAGTACTCCACCAATCCAATAGGTTAGCACCGTCCATGCAAAAGAAGGATGAAAACCTAGTATTGTAAAACTTGGCATAGTTCCAGTAAATAACTTTGCATGATAGTCAGAAAGAATAAAACTTAAAACCCAAAGTATAGTCCACACCATAAGAGGATACATAAATAATTTTTTATTTAGTGCCCCCTCTTTAGCTGCACCTAGAGACATATAAACCAACATAAGAAATACCCCCAAAATCATCCCTAAAATATATTGTCCCTTCCACCCACATATGGTAATTACAACCCATAATATAGTTGTCAAAATAATCATAGATGTAATTTTTTCTTTAAATTTCACCTTTATCCCCCTTATTTTTTTATTAACATGAAACATGAACCATATTTCATGTTCAGTTTTATATTACCATGAAAACGTTTCTTTGTCAATTCAAATTTGGATTTTTCTGAAAATTCGTTAAAAATAATAAGTGGTTTCCTTTTAAATTAGGAAAAGGAAACCACTTATTATTTCAAGTTTTAAATAAAATATACTATTAATAAAATCAAATACTATATAAATATTCCAGATTTCATAAACCTCATAATATCATCGATTACTTCATCAGGTACAGGTTCATCGTTAAAAATTACCCATTTAAGTCCTATGAAATTAGTTATACCTATAAGACAATAGGCTAAAGTCAAAGGGTTAATGTCAACCATTTCGTTATTTTTCTGAGCATCTTCTATTCTTTTAACATACCTATTTGCAAAATTATCATAGTATTCTTTGAATAATTTTTCATCAACAAATTGAGCTTCCCATATTATTTTATATAAACCTATATGTTTTCTTGCAAAATCAAAGAAAACTCTAAATCCTATTCGTTCTTCCTCATATCGATTTCTGCAATCCTTAGTTGCAATGGCAATTTCTTTCCTAAGATTGTAACTTAAATCTTCAAGTAAATATCTAAAAATACTTATTTTATCTTTGAAATAAATATATACTGTACCAGGGGCTACTTCAGCTTTTTGAGCAATCTCTGTTATTGAAGTATTGTAATAACCTTTTTGGCTAAATAATTCTTCCGAAGCTCTGCATATTCTATCCATTGTTTCTTTGCCTCTAGCTGTCTTGGGAATATTTACATCACTCAACTATTACACTCCTTATCTGCTAATGTATTATCTTCTTATACCGATAAGCTATCATGGCTTAATTATAGCAAAACCTTTATTAATAATCAATAACCTAACCCCTCACCAAAATAGATATCATGATTCCAAATCCAATTGCTCCAAATATTGGATATATTATTCTCACTAGATTAGCAAAACCTACTTTAGCTAATGGAATAGCAGATAAACAAAAGAAAGCTGTTGATATCAATTGACTTTTACCTTTAGATACTCTATTCATAAATCCAAATCCATTAGCTAAAGCTGTAGTAAACATAGCTATCCATAGAATAATGGAATATAATTTCCTATAATTTTTCCCTATATAATTACATATCTTAATCATAGGAATATCTAAATTAAATACTTCATTGTAATATATAAACATAGAGTTTAATATAGATATTCCTAGGATAGATAATAAAATGCCTCCTATAGTACCTCCTAATAGAGCAGTTTTTTTGTTATTAATTAATGGGAACAAAGATGAAAACACTATGATGATTATTAAAGAATTGGATCCAAAATATAAAAAAGAAGATGTTATAAAATTACCTTTACTAGTTATATTAGCTCCTTGAATATGAGAAAAACCATATCCTTCTCTTATATTCAAATAAATAGATGTAAATATTATCCCAATAATAAGCAAAGGTACTAATAGAGAGTTGATAAAAGATAAACCTTGTAGGCTAAATAAAAAAACTATAAAAACACAAACTACCATTACAATAACTCCAAAATTAAAGGAAAGCCCCAATTCTTCTTTGAATATAGCTCCTGATCCAGCTATCATTACACTAAATCCAGTATATAGGGAAAAAATCATTATGGTATCCAATAGAAATCCAAATTTTTTACCAAATAGGTTAATTACCAATTCATCAAAACCTTTTATTTTATTATTATAAATCTTTATTAATAGTAAACTTCCTATTAGAGAAAATAGTAATCCAGATATAATCATACCCCAAATACCTTTGGATCCATAAATTCCGAAGAATTCAATAATCTCTCTGCCAGAAGCAAATCCAGCTCCTATTACCGTACCTATATATATAGATGCAATTTTAACCCAATTTTTCATCTAATGCCCCCTTCCTGCTAATTAATAATATTAGAAAGAAGGCTTATCCTATAACTAAAAAACATGTAAAATCTTAAATACTTAATTATCCTATTTTTATAAATGTAATCTCCCCAATATTTTTTCTCTTTCTTAGAGGAAGATATATATCTTCCTCTAAGAAAATTGATTAATATTTAACCTTAAAAACAGTCTGCTCTTTAACATCTGCAGTTAATGCATCTAACGCTACTCCAACTCTATGATATCTTAACTTCCACTGTTCATCCTTTGATGTATTTGGATCTCCTAATGGATATGGTATTGATATGGTTGGAACTATCTTGTTTGAACCAACAGTTTTAGCAACGGGGATTAAATTGGCCATTTGTACTATAGGTATACCTGCTTTTTCTATCTCTTTAACAATTGTTGCACCGCAACGTGTACAAGTACCTCAAGTAGAAGTCAATATTACCCCATCAACATCTGCTTCTTGTAAGTCAGCTACTATTTCTTTACCCATTCTAGAAGCTTCTCCTTGGGTTGTCCCTGTTCCAACAGTAGCATAAAAGTAATCATGCATCTTCCCAATTTTTCCTTCTTTTTCATAAGTTTTCAAAGCATCTAATGGAACTATAACATTTGGGTCTGCATTTGCAGCAGCAGGATCAAATCCAGCATGAATAGTTTTAAACACTCCTGATTCTAATCTATCTATATTTGATACATCATATTTACCCCATCTAGTTGCAGAAGCAGATTGAATTCTATCTGGATTGTCAACAGGTACTATACCACCGGAAGTTACTATGGCAATTTTTGCTTTTGTCAAATCTTTTATTGGTTCAGCTACAGGTACCATATCTTGTTCTGGTATAGGAAGTTCTGTTTGAAATTCTTTTCCATGTACTTTTTTTAAAAGCATATCTATAACCCGATCTGCAGCTGTTACAGGAGGATTTAACCAAACTTGGCGTCTAATTCCTCTTCCATAATAACCTTCTTCATCAGCAGAAAGAAGTTCTTCACCATTTAATATTTTGTTGCCAAAAGTCGCCATTTTTTTTATGTCTTTTCTCATAGCAGCAGCACTTGCACCGCCTTTAAATATATAAATATGGCTTCTAAACATTTCTACTCCTGGATTTTCTTCATTCATTGAGGAGATAACTTGTACATTAAATCTTTCTTTTACAGCTTTGCCAATGTGACCACAAGCGCTACCATATCTACCTGCTCTAAATGCTGGTCCTGCAAAGAATATATCGAATTCCTTATCTTCTAAATATCCTAATATTGTTTCTATGGCTTCACCTGTATTAGAACCCATATAGTTATCACCACAAATAATTGTATGTGTAACTTCTACTCCTTCTCCAAGTTGTTTTTGTAATTCCATTGCTGGACCTACTAAACCTTCTTTTATTTCAGGAGAAAAGTCTGCTTTATCTTCTCCTCCAATTTGTCCGAAAAATTGATTTACATAAAGTATTGCTTTTTTCAATTATCACACCTCCTTAAAATTCTTTCATAGTTTTTGTTGACCAGCCCACAACTTGATCTCCACAAAACATGGAGTTATTTTCCATTATTATGGAACCGTCTTGTCTTACAGATGGTCCAAGGATTTCGTCTCCTGCCCATCCACCAGCAAATCCATCTCTACCTAAGGATTCTAACTCCCCTAATACAGTCTCCATAGGAGGAAGCTCTATAAGCTGAGACACATCTCCACATGATACAATAGCGTCTGCTATTAAATCTAAAGAAACCAATGGTTGAGATTTTCCATCTCTACCTGTACATTCATTGGTTAATCCAACAGTTTTAACTCCTACATTTTCTAAAGCAACTATACATGCTATAAAGTCTGCATCTGGGTTTCCATATCCTTCTTCTGCAACAATCGCACTATCTGCACCTAAAGATTTAGCTAATTGAGCAACAAATAGAGCAGCTCTTTCTTTTTGATCTGAAGCAACATTTAAATTGGACATTATAATGCCTAAAAAATTCAATGTCTTTCCATGTTCCTCATATAATCTTTTAATCATAGGAAAGTTTTGAAAATCATATGTTGACCATTTAGATGAACAAGGCATAAAACTACCGGATATTATTGCCCCATCTAAAATTTCATTTGGATGCATGAAAGTTGGTAACATTCTATTAGCATCCCAACCATATATTAAATCATTGTATCCTAGTTCTTCCATTTGAGATTGAGGTTGAAGTACTAATACAACAGATGGTAGTTTATTTAAATTATCAGAACGTTCTAGAATCGGCTCTAGCTCAAAAGTTTCTATTTCTTCTGGTTCTAAATCTTTAACACAGGAACCAATGTATTCTGCTAATCTCATTCCAGCCCATCTTAAAGCTCTATTTTTCTTTTGTTGTTCTCTTTTTTCAAATTCCTCGTCAGTATCCGCCACTAATACAACATTTTTTAGCTGAGAAAAATATGTATATTTTTCTCCTTCTCCACTCATATCTATTAAACCATCTTGGAAGCCACCCCAATGTTTTCCTACAACTATCACGCTACAATCTTTTAAAGCTAATGTTCTACCGCTACCTGCATTCATTAAATCACCAGTGACTCCTGGAAATACTGGTCCACCTTCTACTCTAGTCCTTGGCTCTATTGCTTCCTTTACTGGTACTAATCTTACTTTATCTCCTGGTTTTACTATAAATAAATCTGCTTCTGTTATATGTTCATCTTCTTTTACCACATTTAATGCATCAGTTTTGTTAATAGTTAATATGCCTTCTGAATAAGAAGTTTTGTCGCCAAAAACAATATCTTTTACGTAAAAATTACCTAGCTCAAGTTTCATTTTAAACGCTCCTTTCACTATTGCTGAAATTTACAATATTAAATTAAATATTGTAAATTTCCTTATTTGTATAATAACATAATCATGATTATATTTCAATCATGATTATTATTTGCCTATCTATTTATTTATTGTCTATTTTTGAATATTGTGATATTATACATACAGTCCATATTTTAAAAATATACTAAAATAATAATTTGACAGGTGAGATATATGGAAAAAAGAAAAATACGACGAAAAAGAACTATGACACATTTCATAGATGCAGCTGATAAAATTATTAAAGAAGAAGGTATTAATAAAATTACAATTAGAAAAGTAGCAGATAAAGCTGGATATAATAGTGCTACCATATATAATTATTTTGAAAACTTAGATCATTTAATACTTTTTGCTGCTATGCGTTATATAAAAGATTATTCCCTTGCTTTACCTGAGTACTTAAAGGATGCAAAAAATGCTTTAGATAAATTTTTCAAAGTATGGGAATGCTTTTGTCATTTCTCATTTAAAGATCCTGAAATATATTACGCAATCTTTTTTGCTAATTTAGATAAAGATCTTAAAGAATACATTATAGATTATTATAAATTATTTCCTGAAGAACTTGGAGTTCAACTAAAAGAGAATCAATTAGAAGAAACTCAATTAAAAAGTATTTCTACAATGTTACTTAGACACAATATATATGAGAGAGGAATGGCTACCATAAATGAATGTGTTAAAGAGGGGTTTATAAGAGCAGAAGATTCTGAAACTCTTAATGAGATGGGAACTCTTTTATATGAAGGTATTTTATTACAATTAATAAATGGAAAAATCAACTATGATGAAGCTGTAGAAAATACTATGAAATATATTAAAATTGTTATTGAGTCGCTTCTAATCAAGTAAAAACCCTTAAAATAAAATTATTGATACTTAATCTAAATGTTTTATCTATGTATTTAGCAGCATTCAACTAGAAATATTAATTTGAATATATTAATGCATATGACATTATTATATTTAACCCCTGCAGCTGTTGCTAATAATCAACTTATAACTTACGAGTTCAAGGTTGAAATTTATCAATTCTTGCATTAATGTAATGCTTTTCGCTTGATTCCTATTTTAAATTTTCAATTTCCGATTTGTAAGAATTAATTTCTAATCTTTTAATACATGTAGACCTATATTAAGCAAGGTATATACCTTGCTTAATATAGGCTTGTATTTTACTACATAAACATAGGAGCACCTGGTCCAAGACTTAACCCTAATAAGTACCAAATAAATAGTAATGCTAATAATCCAATCAAATACGCAATACTATATGGTAAGCATAAAGAAATAACCGTTCCCAAACCAACTTCTCTATCAGAATCAGTATTATACATTGCTAATAAACCCATAATAACTGGTACATAATAGTCAATAGGAGAAATAATATTCGTACAAGTATCTGCAATTCTATAAGTTGCTTGAGTTAGTGCAGGAGAAAGTCCTAACATAGAAAACATTGGTACAAAAATTGGTGCTATTATTAACCACTTTGCTGTACCACTTGTTATAAACAAATTGATTAAAGTACATATTAAAACAAATGCAAACAATAATGGATATCCTGAAATACTAAGAGATTTAAGCATTTCTCCACCCCAATAACCAATTATTGTTGAAATATTACTTGCACTAAATAACTCAATAAAGATTGAGGCTGGAAGAGCAATTACCATAAATCCTAATGCATTAGCAACACCTTTCTGCATATATTTTGGTACATCTTCCATATTTTCAATACTACCAGAACCTTTTCCGTATGCTATTGCTAAAGTGAAAAAGAAGAAAAATAATATACTAACAATACTACTTAATAATGGAGATTTTGGAAGCAAACCACCATCATCATTTCTGAATAATCCATTACTAGGTATCGTCAATGCAAGTACTATCAATATGAATACAATTGCTGCAATTCCTGTGTATTTTAACCCTTTTTTCTCTTCTTCAGTTACTTTTTGTTCTTCTAATTTGCTCTTATCAAGACTTGTTTCCATTTGTTTATGTTAATCTAAAAGTAGGCCACCATTTCAGTTGAAAACTGGTCCACCTTTAAAATATAATACCCCTATGAATAACTTTTTAGGGGGAGATG
>NZ_PPXX01000093.1 GCF_021655075.1 Clostridium sp. Cult2 | reverse complement strand
ATTATCCACGTGTTACAAAATGATGTTTCGGAAGAAGAAATGGCTTTTTTTTCCGAATGGTTTCATTCTTCATCCGAAAACAAAGATTTGTTTTTTCAGCTAAAGAATATATACGATCATCGAAAAGACGGATTAATGCCGAATACTGATGAGATAGAAGCGAGTTGGAGTAGACTTATGCAAAAGTTGCAGAACAATTCGGAGCTCATTCATCACTCTGCGACTTCAAAAAGAAGGCGCTTAAAATTGACTCGCGGGCAAGCTGTTGCTGCAATTTTTGCAGCTTTGCTGATTATCGGCGCATCGGTGTTCCCTTTCCGAAAAAAGCAAAACCCTCGATGGATAGAGGTGCGAACAACCTCTTCTAAACGATTTCAAATCGTAAAATTGCCCGATGGATCTTCTGTGCAATTGAATGTTTCTTCTTATTTGAAATATCCAAGAAAATTCAAAGGGGGAAAGCGTCAAGTATATCTGGATGGCGAGGCATTGTTTGAGGTAACAAACAACGATCAGCCTTTTGAAGTACATAGCGGTAAACAACAAATTATTGTTTTGGGTACACAGTTTAATGTGATGGATTATTCGGAAGACTCCTATGTAATTACAACGCTTATAAAAGGGAAAATAGAATTGCAAACTTTTGATGCATCAAATAAAATAAAAAATCGGATTGTATTAAATCCCAGGCAACAAGTGTTCATGGATAAAAATACCGGTTATGTGGCACTCAGTGAAGTCAATCCTGAAAATATATTATCGTGGACAACAGGAATTTATTCCTTCGAAGATATGCCCTTAGAACAAATAACGGACCGTTTGGAAAAAAAATACGGTGTAACCATTATTATTTCTGACGAAAAAAGTCGTAAGGAAAAATATACCGGCAAATTCTCTGCACAACAACCTATTGAAGAAATTATAGAGATCATTAATTTTAAAGGACAATTCGAGTATTATTTTCGAAATGATACTATCGTTTTACAAAGGAAGTAATAGTGAAGTAATTATATTGTTGAATTTTTAAAAATAAGTGCCTATGGGAAAACATAAGTAACAAAGGAAAAGAATTGGGTACGATGCAATTGCTTACCTGATTCAAAAGAGCGTTTTAATAAAAAATCAATGACCGCTCTCCTATGGTCTTGCAAACTGTCAGAGCGGTGATGTATAACTTAATCAAAAACATATAAATGTATGAATAGATTACTAATCTTACGCAAGCTTTCTTTGTGGAAAGCATCTTTGACAATGAAAATTGTTGTTTTCTTTTTGCTGGTAGGTATGAGCAATGCTTTTGCAACAGGATACGCCCAAAGTGGAAAGATTACCGTTAAAGCACACGATGCCTCACTTAAAGAAGTGATATCCATTATCGAGGAACAATCGGACTATGTGTTTTTTTATCAAAATGAGGATAT
>NZ_PPXX01000092.1 GCF_021655075.1 Clostridium sp. Cult2 | reverse complement strand
TAAATGCAATACTCATCAATAGTTTTTCATTCTAAAAATGACACTTTCATTGAATAAAATTAAGTTCTTTTATATGACATTTTCACTGACTATTGACACCCTTTTCTTTATAAAATTCTAATTTTTTATTCTTTATATTGATCTAATACATAGAGAGATATGTTAGAAGAGTGGTCAGAAACCCTTTCTAAATTACTTAATACATCTAAAAATATTGCACCAGAACTTGGTTGGCATAATAGTTTGTTCAATCTTTCTATATGGGTCTTTCTATATTCCTTTTCCAAAGCATCTATTTCTTCTTCTAATTTAAGTACTGCTCTAGCTTTTTCAAAGTCTACATCCCTCAAAGCCTCCAAAGATTTATTGAAAACTTTTTGACTTTTACCAAATATATTGTCAAATTCTTCAATGGCACCATCGCTGAATTGTAATCTCTCATCTACTACTACCTGGGCCAATTCTGCAATATTGTCCGCATGATCTCCAACCCTTTCAATATCATTTACCACATTTATTAAAATATTAACTTGAATATGTTGCTCATCAGTTAAAGGCGCATTAGAAAGTTCTACTAGATATTCGACTATATCCCTTTCCAGCCTATTAATTACCTTTTCTTGAGAAAATACCTCTTGCGTCATTTTTTCATCTTTATTTCTAAAAGCTTTTGCAGCTACTACTAAATTTTCCTCTACTATCTTGCCCATTCTAAGCACCTCTTTAGTTACTTGACCTAAGGCAATAGATGGAGTTTCAATAATTCTTAAATCTAAGTATTTCAAACCAGCTTCAGTTGCCTCTTCTACATCGCCAGGAATTATTTTTATTGCTGCTTTTACCAGTAATCTAGCAAAGGGGAGTTGTATAGCCACATTAAGTAAATTAAATAATGTATGGGCATTGGCAATTTGTCTTTGTATATCATTAGGTGATATTTTTAATACAATACTCTCTATAGGACTCCTAAGTATAGTCATAAAAATAATAGTACCGACTAAGTTGAATAGAAAGTGAATTACTGCTGCTCTTTTTGCTGTTTTGTTAGTACCTACACTAGAAATTAAAGCTGTAGTAGTGGTTCCAATATTATCTCCAAATAATATGGGGAATGCAATATTTAATCCTATTAGTCCTTGTGATGCTAGAGCCTGTAATAATCCAATGGAGGCACTACTACTTTGTACTATTGTGGTCAATCCAAGTCCAACTAATATACCTAAAAACGGATCTTCAAGACTTATCATGATGTTTGAAAATATAGGATTGCCTGCTAAAGGTTTTAAACCATTGCCCATCATGTCCATTCCTATAAAAAGAATACCAAAACCAATTAAAATTTCAGCTAAATTTTTAGCCTTTTTTCTAGATGTGGCAATCCACACTCCTACACCAACAGCAACGGCTAATGGAGCAAAATCAGTTAATTTAAAAGCAATTAATTGAGCTGTTATCGTAGTTCCTATATTGGCACCCATTATGACGCCTACAGCTTGAGATAAAGTCATTAGTCCAGCATTAACAAATCCAATAACCATAACAGTAGTGGCACTACTACTCTGTATTACCACAGTAACTAAAGCCCCCACTATAACACCCATAAACCTGTTATTAGTTAATATTTCTATTAATTTTTTTAACTTTTCTCCTGCAGCTTTTTGTAACCCGGTACCCATTAAATTCATGCCATATAAGAAAAGCCCTAATCCACCTAATACTGGTAATGCAATGTCCATTTGTACCCTCCTGACTAATATTTGAATTTTGTTTCAGAAATTTTTATTTAAATATAATTCTATATTGATATAATTTTGGAACTTAGTTTATTATAGTTTTGTAAAATATTACTCTAAATATGGAAATTTCAACTGTCGTAATGCTTCAAACAATATTATATTAACTGAGTTTGCTAAATTCAACGACCTCTTTATACCTTGTCTCATTGGAATTTTTACTGTTCTATCCCAATTTTTATCTAATATTTCATCTGGAAGCCCTTTGGTTTCTTTTCCAAATACAATAAAGGAATCTTCTGGGTAACTCATATCTGTATAATAATTTTTCCCTTTCGTAGTTGCATAAAAAAAATTGCCATTATTATATTTTTGAATTAATTCTTTAAAGTTATCATAATAATATATTTCTACTAAATTCCAATAATCTAGTCCTGCTCTTTTCAAATACTTATCTTCTACAGAAAAGCCTAAAGGTTTAACTAGGTGAAGAATCGTATTGGTAAGAGAACATGTTCTAACTATGTTTCCAGTGTTTTGGGGTATTTCAGGTTCTACGAGTACAATATTTATAGCCATTAACATCTCTCCTTTAATTGCCTAGTACATACTTTTCTATTGCTTTTGCTACACCATCTTCATCATTAGTATCTGTAATTACATGTACATGTTTTTTAATCTCCTGGGCTCCATTTTCCATTCCAATTGCCAACCCGGCTTTTTTGAACATAGGTATATCATTTTCATTATCCCCTATTGCTACCACTTCAGATTTATTGATATTTAATGTTTCCATTAAATATTCTAATCCAACTCCCTTAGATACTCCTTCATTCATTACTTCAATATTGTTATGCCATGAACTGGAAATATTTATGCCCTTTATGTCTCTTAATTTTTCTTCAAATCCTAGAAGTTTATCTATATCATCTTCAATAATAATAAATTTATAAATAATTGGTTTTTGCTGGCTTAGAAGTTCCATGGGATTTTGGATCAATTGTAAATTTATCTGTTGTTTTTTTAGACTATTTTCATAGGATTCATAGTATTTAAAAATACCATCATTAGTTTTTTTTGTAAAAAATGTATCAGCATCATAAAAATGATAATAAATATTGTTTTCTTCTGCTAGTTTAACCAATTTTTTAATAGATTCTATTTTCATAGGATTCTCATATATAATATCCTTTCCATCCCCAGAGGAAATCAAAGCACCATTACAAGTAATAACAGGGCTATTTAACCCTATAGATTTTGAATAATACAAAGCTGATCTTAGTATCCTTCCTGTTGACAAAATAATAGATATTCCTTTATCAAGGGCTTTAAATAAAACTTGTCTATTAATATCAGAAACTTTATTTTGACTGTTTAAAAGTGTACCGTCCATATCTATAGCAATTACTTTATATTTCATTTATTTACCTCCTCTTCATTTGCCAAATTAAATATATCACAATGATATAAATAGTCAATAAAAAAACTCTTTTTTATTTAAAGAAAAAAGAGCTTTTTTATTAACTTTAAACTTTAAATAGAGATATTCGAATAAACAGTTAAATATTTTCCCTTTCTAAAGTCAATAATCTCTCCTTCAAATCTAATCCGCCACCAAAACCAACTAAATTACCATCTGTGCCAATTACCCTATGGCAAGGCACTACTATTATTACTGGATTTCTATTTAGTGCTCCACCTACTGCCCTATACCCCTTTGGCACTCCAATGCTAATTGCAATCTCTTTATATGATTTAGTTTCTCCATAGGTTATGTTTAAAAGTTCCATCCATACCTTTTTTTGAAAATCTGTCCCATGTAAATCCAGAGATAAAGAAAATTTTTTTCTTTTGCCTATTAAATATTCTATTATTTGATTATGGTAACTATAGTGGCATTTATCTACTTTTCTTGTTTGTCCATATTTTTGATTCATACATTTAATAATAAATTCTCCCTTATCATCGGATAAGCCAAGATAGATTATGCCTTTACTAGAAAAGAAAATAATCATTTTCCCTATAGGTGTTTTAAAATCATAGTATTTAATATCCATAAGACTATCCTTCCCTCGCTAATCTCCATTGTTCTCTGACCATTTTTTCCAACATAGGATTATTGTTAATATTTGGATTAGATAATACCGTATTAAACCATTTGACGGATTCATCTTTATAACTAAGCCTTCTATTGATTTCACCTATTAAATATCCTAGTTTAGATTCATCCATATTGGTGCCTATCAAAGATTCTTTATAGAACCCATCTTCAAAAAAGCCCTTTGTTAGGGTTAAAAATCTTTTTTCCTCATCTTTGTTCTCTTTTATCCTATATAACCAAGCTAATCTTAAACATAAGGTACCCAAATCAATTTTTTTATAATCTAATAACTGTCCAATATAAAGAGCTAGCTTATAAACAAGTATTGCTTCATCCACAGTCCTTTTATTGCCATAACTTCTTTTATTCCATTTAGAAGAAATCTCTTTTAAAATTATTTCCTTTTCCTCTTTAGTTACAGAAGAAAATTTTCCTTCAGTTGCTGCATAACCACAATTGGGACAAATAAATATACTATATTTCAATGGATTTTCACCTTTATAATAGGATAAAAAATCCTTATCTCTTTTAATTAATCGTAATTTTGAAAGCCTTACCTTTTTAGATGAAAATTCCATTCTACAAATAGGACATTCTATAGTTTTGTCATACAACTCATCTATTTCCGTCAACATTATTCCTCCTTGTATTAATCCTGTACGTCTTCATCTTCAACAGTACCATCTACTTCACCATCTTCTAATAAATCGTCTAACTGCTCATCTGGATTTGTGGAAGTGGGTGTTGCTAATTCTTCTCCCACCTTGTAAATAAAGTTCCTTGGTCTATAAAAGTCCTTGTTAATCAAATCCTTACTGATAGTCTTTCCGTTTTTTATAATTGATTTGTAGGTATTGACCCTATAGCCTGTTCTGCCTTCTTGGACTAATACCTTACTACCTGGTTCTAATGTTTTATCTAAAATAATTTCTTCTTTAGATGGAATGGTTTCTAAGATTTCCGACTCGATTTTTACTGTATAATCCCTTGATTGTTTATCACCATATACGTAAAAATGTACTCTATCTCCTACTATTTTGGAATCAAAATATATGGGATAATCAAAATCATTTCTAAATTTTAAATCTAAAAATCCAAAAGCAACTGCTGCATCTTGCCCAAATTTCACATATTTAGCTGGTATAGAATGAGGGGTTCTTTCTAAAATTGTAACATCTGCCACCAATAAAGCATTATAAAGAGTAGTAGATGTCTGACATACTCCTCCACCTATGGCTGGAGTAAATTCACCTGCTATTATTACACTTGCTTCCTTATAACCAAATTTACCTTCCCTTGGTCCAGTAGTTTCATTAAAAGACATGGACTCACCAGGCATCAAAATTTTACCTTTTATAGATTTAGACGATAGATCAATATTTTCAATCCTATTTTGGCTACTTCCTTTAAAAGAAGTTGAGAATTCACCAATGACTCCATTAATTCTACTCAATAGATCTTTGGATATCTTAGGAATTATGTCCTTTACCGGAACTTGAATATTTTCTAATGTATATATATTATCTTTAATTGCTTGACGCAGTTTATTCTTGTCCACGGACTTGCCTACTATCTCGTCTGTAACAGCTATACTGCCATTATTAAAATGGAATTCAGCATCCTTTGCCTCTTTATCAATGTCATGACTAATTTCATCTGCTATATGGTCTATCTTTTCTATGTTTAAATTTGAATCTAAAGAAATTTCTATTCCATTCCTTCTTGCATAGACAATGTTTTTAAGCCTATTTAATATATTTCCTTCTCTACCTACTAAATAAGCCTTATTCACTGCTTCCTCATATTCGTAATAAAATCCTAATTCCTTTAATCCAAATATATATTCTTTATCCATATAGACTAAACTCATTTTCTTACTGCTTATTTCTTCCTCTTTTTTATCTTTAATGAAATTCAATGCTTCTTCTTTGGACATGAAGGAAAGATCAAATTTATCAACGATTACGCCTTCATATATTAGTTCTGAACTCAATACCTTAAAATAACCATAAAAGCCTAGTCCTAAAATTATAGCTAATAGAATAGCCAATAATATTAATATTATTTTGTTTTTTTTGTTAGTACCTTCCATATCGGGCCTCCAAGTATAATTATTATTTATTATTAAATATATGTATTATCACTTCTTACAATACTATTTACTCCAAGATATTTCTATTTCATCTCCATTTTTTAGAGAGGCCAAATATTCAGCTTCTTCTCCATTTATTCTGAGTGCTAAATTTCCTCTTGGTTTTGATAAATCAAAGTCTATATATTCAAATATATCGACAAATACGAATTTTTCTTTATCATACTCAATTAATATTTCTTCTCCATTAATAATTAACTCTATAGTATTTCTTTGAATAAAGCTAATCTGATCATCTTCTTTCAGTAAAGTGTTATGCTTTGCCTTCTTCCCGTTTACTAAAATATTGGAGATATGAATATTTTCATCTATTGATTCTAAAAAATCCTTTATACTTTTAATCTCTATAATGTCTATTCTATCCCCTTCTTTCAAGAGAGGATTATTTTGAACTTTATTACCATTTACCCTAATTTCTCTTATTAAATTAAATTGGTTGTTATTATAATTTACTATCTTTCTAGTGGAGATACATTCGCATAAATGAGGAATTCTTTTTTCCCCTTGGGTTGCTTTAATAATCTCAACTATATCTCCGTCCTGTAAAAAAGTATTTAAATTTCCAACTTTATTGTTTACATATATTATAGCTGGTCTTCCCTCTTCACCAATAAAAGTCTTTCTTTCCCCATTTAAGAAGTATATAAAATCTTCTCCCCATTTAGATATTAAATTTCTTGGATTAAAACCATTTAGAATTAGAATATCAGAAACTTTTACCTTTTCCGTATTAAATATACGAATTTCTTCACCATTGAATTCAATTTCAATGAAATTCTTATATCTTTGAGTAGCCCCCTCTATAGCTATTCCTATTGGAGTTACAATATCTGGCCCATTAATACTTGAATCAAGACCTCCTAAATTTTCAATAAAACTCGTATCTCTGATAGATACTCTTTCTTTAGGCAATCCCAATTTTTCAGCTATACAATCTTTCAAGCCAGGCATTTGACTACTGCCTCCAATGAGAAACACTGCACTTGGAGCTTTCCCATTAAATTCAATAATCTTTTCTACTATTTCATTAGTTATCTTCACTATTGTATCATATATACTTTCAACTATTTCTTTAGTAGTCAGTTTATGTTGTATACCTACTATATCAATAAATTCGTGTATATCTTTGGTACTAAGTTTAACCTTTAATTCTTCACCAAAATTAAAATCCAATAAATATTTTTTAGATAAGGTCTCTGTAATCTCATCCCCAGCTTGAGAAGTCATAGCATAAGCAATTATTTTTCCATCTTTAGTTATGGCAATATCCGACGTGCCAGCTCCTATATCTACTAAGGCTAGATTTAACAATCTTAGCTCCTCTTTTATAGCTACGTTTATAGCAGCAATAGGTTCTAAAGTTATATTGCCAACTTCTAAACCAGCTTTTGAAATAACCGAATATAGCCCTTCTATGACCATTTGAGGTAAAAATGTTGCAATCAAGTTGACTCCAATTTTATCTCCTCTGTGCCCATCTAATTTATTCATAATGTTATTATCTAAGTAATAATTAATTACCGTATATCCAATATTATAATACTTCATTCTATTTTGATTTTCATTATTATTTATAATATCCTGAGCTTTTTGAACAGCTTCTAATTCTAAGATTTCTACCATGTTCCTTCTAATTTCAGAACTATTGTCAATATCCTTATCTAATCTTACTTTGCAAGTCTTTAAAGATCTGCCAGCTGCTGCTATGGATACTTTCTTTAAATTTGTCCCTAATTTTCCTTCCAATTCTTCCTTTATCTCTTTAACTACCTCTGTCACGCCATCAATATCATGTATCTGACCATCATACATATTCCTTTTACTGTGTTCTTTAATAGAATAAGCTAATATATTAAATTTTTTATCATTTGAATAGCTTCCTACAATCCCAATTATTGTTCTTGTGCCTATATCTAAAGAAAAAATCAAATCTTTCATTGAGTTTTTCCACTGTTTCATACTAACAGCCCTTTCCTTATTTGTTAACTTCTTCTTTATAATAGATGCAGAAGTCCCTTAATGGACATTTCTCGCATAGAGGTCTCCTGGCCTTGCAAATTCTACGTCCATGAAAAATCAATAGATGATGAGCCTTAGACCACATATCTTTGTCAATGTTATCCATTAAGTCCTTTTCTGTATCCAAAACATTATCGCTATTAGCCAACCCTATCCTATTAGATACTCTAAAAACATGAGTATCCACAGCTATGGCAGGTTTTGAAAAAGCATTGCTTAGAACAACATTGGCTGTCTTCCTGCCAACCCCTGGAAGGGTCATCAATTCTTCTAATGTGCTAGGTATTTCTCCATTATACTTATCAATTAATAATCTGCAAGTGGATAAAATGTTCTTACTTTTTGTTTTATAAAATCCACAACTCCTAATTTTTTCTCCTAATTCCTCCTCTGTTAATTTTAAATAGTCTTCAGGAATTTTCAACACTTTAAAAAGCTTTTCTGTCGTTTTATTAACTTGTACATCAGTACATTGAGCTGACAGAATAGTAGCTATTAACAGCTCAAAGGGATTAGAATAGTTTAATTCCGCCTTGGCATCTGGATATAAATCCAACAAGATATTTAATACTTCCGTTATTTCTTCTTTAGTTAACATTTTCTTCATATTATCACCTACATAATATCAATATTATAGTCTATTATTTCTACCCTATTATCCCCATCTATAAATTTTAACACTTTGGAAATGGTTTGATTAGCATGGCTAGTATCGTTAGTTACACAAGCAAATCCAATTAATGATGTCCCCCAACAATCATTCAATCCTATTTCAGCTATGGATACATTAAATCTAGATTGAATTCTACCCATAATACTCTTTATTATATGCCTTTTATCTTTTAATGAATTTGATTCATATATTATCAATTTTAATGAACAAGTTCCCACTATCATAAAATCACCTCAACGCCATATTAGCCTTGAATATATTTTACAATTAAAGACCAATGATTTCAATCTTAAAAGATGAATATATACTTTATGGATTATAAAAAAAGAGGATAAAATCCTCTTTTTTTATTCTAATATTCTCATTTCCTTCCCAACTTTTTCAAAGATTTCTACAGCCTTATCTAATTGATCTTTGGTATGCCCTGCAGTTACCATACATCTTACCCTTCCTGTTCCCTTGGGTACAGTTGGGAATACTATAGCTGATACAAAGACACCATTATCTAATAATTTTTTACTAAATTCCATGGTTTTAGCTTCTTCACCTATTATTACTGGTGTAATTGGAGTTTCACTTTTGCCTGTGTTAAATCCTAATGTACCAAGTTTTTTCTTAAAGTAGTTTGCATTATCCCAAAGTCTATCAGTATATTCAGTAGATTCCATTAACATTTTTATTGCTTCTATTATAGCCCCTACTGCTGCAGGTGGTAATGAAGTACTAAATAGTACTGGTCTTGCCCTATGGTTCAACCACTCATACATAGTATTAGAACCCGCTACATATCCTCCTACTACCCCTATAGCTTTTGAAAGGGTTCCTATTGAAAAATCAACTCTACCATGTAATCCAAAATGGTCTACCGTTCCCCTACCACTTTCGCCTAGTACACCTGAACCATGAGCATCATCCACATAGGTCATAGCTTCATATTTTTCTGCTAATTCAACAATTTCCGGCAATTTAGCAATATCTCCATCCATACTAAATACCCCATCAGTGATGATTAACACATTTTTATACTTATCCCTGTTTTCTTTAAGTACTTGTTCTAAATGATCTATATCTGAATGTTTAAATATTTTTCTATCAGCTTTACTTAATCTAGTACCATCTATTATGGAAGCATGATTTAATTCATCAGATATTATTAAATCTCCAGCTTCAGTTATAGCTTGGATTGTCCCTGCATTACAGTTGAATCCGGATTGATATATAAATGCAGCTTCCTCCCGTTTAAATTCAGCTAGTAATTCCTCTAGTTCTTCGTGTATGGACATGTTTCCAACTATAGTTCTTACTGCTCCCGCTCCTGCCCCATATTTTTCGACAGCTTCTATGGCTCCCTTTTTAAGCCTTGGATGGTTTGCAAACCCAAGATAATTATTAGAAGATAGATTGATTACCTTTTCTCCATTTAAAATTATTTCCGCTTCATTTGCTCCTTGTAATATAGGTAGTTTTCTATATACTCCTTCTTTTTTGAGCTCTTCAATTTTTTCTTTTAAATAATTTAATTCATGGACATTAGCCAATGTGTTCCCCTCCTATAATATAATTTTAGGTTTTATAACACAAATATAGTATAACATAAATTTTATTTTTGTTGGTAATCTTTGTGAATAAAATGTTTTATAAGATTTTTCATCTCTAGCCTTGTGTTCTCTTCTTTTTCTACCTCTAGTCTTTTTTTTACCACTTCCTTCCCATACTCATAATCTATTTTTAGAATAGCCCACGCAGCATATTCCCTAATCATAGAATTTTGATCCCATAACAATGGTTCTAATAATTTTATATTGTTTTTATCCTTCATATTTCCTAGGGCTATTATCCCATTCCTTTTTAATATATTTTTCCCTCTCCAACTTCCAGCCATTCCTCCATATTTTCCCTTAAATTGTCTGTTAGAAATTGATAGTACTTCTTCTATATCTATATACCTTTTTATTTCTTTTGGTAAGAATTCTTCATGAGTTGATTTTTTTGCATCATTATTTTTAGGACATACCAATTGACATGTATCACAGCCATATACTTTAGTCCCCATTTTATCTCTTAATTCATAAGGGATTTTATCTTTAGTTTGGGTTAAATAGGATATGCACTTTTTAGGATTAAGTTGAAAAGGTTCTTCTAAAGCTCCAGTAGGACAATAGCTAATGCATATATTACAATCACTACATTGGCTTTCCAAAGTATTTGAGTGAGTTTCTATATCCAAATCTGTCAATATATGGCCAATAAAAACAAAAGAGCCATATTCATCATTGATAATAGAACAGTTCTTCCCATAATACCCTATACCAGATTTATTTGCTATTTCTCTATCTATTAATGGTCCTGTATCAACAAAATATCTATAATTAAAGTCCCTTATTCTTTCTATTTCTTTAATTAAATTTTCAATTTTGTTTTTTAAAACTATATGATAATCTAAACCCCAAGAGGATTTTGAAAGTAAACCCTTCAGCTTATAATCTACCCTTTCTTTTAATCTAGTATTATAAGATAATCCAATTACAATTATAGTTTTACATTCGGGAAAAATTAACTTTGGGTTAATTCTTTTATCTATATCCCTTTCCTCAAATTCAGTTTGCTTATTTTCTCTTTGTCTAGTCATAAGATAATCTTTTATATTATAGAAAGGTTCACAACCAGTAAAACCTATTATGTCTATATTTAGTTCCTTTGATTTATCTATTATATATCCTTTTAAATCCATAGTTTACTCCCATTTCAATCCTTTTATCCTTAGCTAAATGTATTTCAATTAATAATTATATTATACCATCCTTAAAAAAAGATACTATATTAGGTTTTTGTAATGATTATTTCAAAATTCCCCATTTCTATCATATACCTTCAATGGTAAATAGGTTATTCCTGATTTTTTCCACTCATCTATCAACTGTTGTAAATACTTATCATCACCCAAAATTGCTATACCACAATCTCCGCCTCCAGCACCAGATGATTTGGCATATCCGTTGAATTCTAATGCTATATTACATAATTTCGTCAATAAAGGCGTTTCTATTGATATACCTAAATCATTGCCCATATTAACGAGAAGTTGCCGGTTAACCTGGATTTGTTTTTGTATTTCTCTAATGTTTTTTTTCTTAAAAGACTCTTTCATTTTGTTTACACATTTTTTACTTTCATGCAGAAACTTTTCATAGGGTATACTTTTTTCAGTTCGCTTATCATTAACTTGAGTTACCAAACTAGAAGTACTGGCAGGAGTACCTGTCCAACCGATAACTAATTTTAATCCTTCTGGAGGTGTTAAAGGTTCAACCGAAAGATTTGGCCATGGTTTGTTTAATAATTGAGTAACTGAGTTGTCCTTTCCTTGTTCTAATATCCAATTCCTATCAAAGGTAGTATAAGCAATCCATCCCCCATAGACACTGGCTGCAATATCACCACAGGAACCATTGCTATTTATAGCCAAGTTGGCTAAGGCAGACAGTTTAAACAACTCCTCATCAGATGCTTCAATTTCATAGTATTTACATAAAGCTTTTACTGTAGCAACAGTAACTGCAGCACTGGAACCCAATCCATATTTTTTCCCTTCATTGGTTTCTAGTTGACTGGATACCTTTAAATGATAATGGTCTAATTCTTTACCTTGCTCTTTAGCATAGGTTTCAACAGTATTAATAGCAGATATTATATAAGAGAGACGATTATCACTTTTATCTAAAATAAGTTTATCATTTTGCCTTGACCAAAATCTGGGTATATTATCATAAGAACTAATACTTCCTCGTTCTAAAGCTTCTTCTAATAAAACCAGAATACCCCTATCAACTGCTACTAAAATTGCTGGATAACCTGGTTCAACTACAGCATATTCACCTGCTATAAATAATTTACCTGGTGCATAGGTTCTAATCATATTTTACATCTCCTTTTAAAGAATAGTAACTCCTGGCCCTGGTCCAGTTATGATTATTTGCTCCTTATCAAAGAATTGGGTTAGTCTCTCTTTTATTTTCTGGCTTTCCGATAACTTACAAAGTATTTTGACATTAGGTCCTGCATCCATGGTAAAATAACAGGGAATGCCTTCTTTTCTTAATTCCCGTACTATTTGCATTACCGTAACACTCTCTGGCTCCCAATAGGATAGTGGCGGGTTTGCACCTAACATAGTAGCATGCATTTTTAGGCCATTTCTTTCAGCAATTAAACCCATTTGCTCAAAATCTCGTTTTTTAATTGCAACTTTAATCTGTTTCAAATCTTCTTCAGCACCTTCTACCCAGTCTTCATAAAAAGGTGAAGTTTCTACTGTTCGTTTCATTCCTTCACGACTGGAAATTAATTTTTCCTTTGCATTTACTATAACAACAACCATTCCAATATCCCATTTTGCATCATCAATAGGAACTGCATAGGAATCCTCATTACATATGCCTTTTTGCCATTCCACAAGGCCACCGTAAATACTCCTAGTTGCACTACCAGAACCCCGCCTTGCATAGATTGACAATTCTTTATTATTAAGATTCAATCCACTAGCCACATTTGCTGCAGCTGCTAATGCAGCAAAACCTGAAGCAGATGAAGCCAGTCCAGCAGCAGTAGGTACATAATTAATACTTTTAACCACTGCTGGCATGTTAATTTTCACTGCTTTACGGAATAAATCTAAAAAGTTACTTATCTTATTAGTAGCAACCTCATCTTGGATATTATCATTTAAATAAAAATAATCTTTTTCAATATCTTCCTTAAAAATTACCTCTGTTTCTGTATAAAAACAATCTAAAGTAAGGGAAAGGCTACCATTCATTGGCAATACCAACCTATCATTTCTCTTTCCCCAGTATTTAATTAAAGCAATATTTGCATGAGCCCTTGCTTTTCCCTTAACTTTCACAGCAAATCAACTCCCATATTATATATCCAGATGTTTTTGGCTCTGCTGCACAATAATTTATTAGAAATAAATTTAGCTTGCTGTTGGGTAGCAGCCAAAGCTATCATGCAACCACCACGACCACCACCAGTTAGTTTGGCACCTATAGCTCCATTATTTAATGCTACAGAAACTAAATGGTTTAGTGTCCCATTACTAACACCTAATTTATCCAATATGGAATGAGCTTCATTCATAATCTTCCCAAGTTTCACTACATCTTTTGCTTCAATGGAGATTTTTGCATCCTCTGTTAGAACACCTAACTGCTTAATTAATAACTCACCTTTTTCAGGATTGGATTCCATTAATTTTTTTACACTTGCAACAGCAGCTTGAGTTTGACCAGGCTCTCCAGTATCTGCAACTATTAAATAAGCATTTAATTTAAACGGAAATGGAGCAAAAGGCCTTCCCTTAGTATAATATAGTGGTGTTTCTTCTATAATAATTGCCGTATCTATACCACTTGGATTTCCATGTACTATTTTTTCGGAAACATTTGACCATTTTAATAAGTTCTCATTTGTAAGTGGTTGGCTAAAAAAATCATATAAAGCACGAATTGTTGCAACTGCTACAGCAGCGCTAGACCCCATTCCTCGTTCTGGTGGAATAGAACTTTCAATTCGGATACTGAAGTTCTCCAATTCTTCATCAAAACTATTTACTATCTCCTTGATAATAGAAATTAAACCTAATAACCTTTCTGGTGTATTGAACAACAAGCCCTTATAAAAAAAACAGTCCAACGTTATAGAGCCCTTTTTTCTACTAATAATAGTTTTTATTTTTGTTTTCGGAAAAGGTATGGCTAATGCTGGCTGTCCATATACGACAGCATGTTCTCCTATCAAAATTATTTTACCAATGGCAGTTCCTACTGCTGATTTATTATCCATATTATACTCCTTATTCATAAGTATTATAATAAAACAATCTTTTCAATAATCCAAGGGGCTGCGTATAAAGTCATAAACTGTACTCCATAACTTACCCCCATTTTATTCAATGTACCACAAGTTATACCAATTAGTAATACTCCAAAAACATTTATTAGTCCTGCATCCATATATGCTAATAGAAGAATAAATGAAATAAACAGCCCCAAAATTGCCTCATGGGGAATCCTTCTTAGGACAAATGCTGAAATTCTGCCAGCAAATCTATTTGTAATATAGTATGTTATCGAAACTGCAATTACTGCACCGATTAATATGGCAACAATAAATTCCCATCTATCTAATATATGGTATAAATTATTCTCTACTGTAAAAACAGGAGGAGCATTAAACAACGCACCACCTGGCCCAATGGCAGTTGGCGATAAAGGAAGACCTATAGCCATTAAAGGAATAATTATCCCTGAAAGATAAGTTGCTTGGCCTAAAGCACTCATAGTTGTAATAGCTGTTGTTGCCTTGTTTACAGGATTCTTCATTCTATTTGCCACTGTCTCTCCAAATAAAATGGTTAATCCTACTGGACTGAGTACAAATAAAAAATTTACTATTAAAGCTGAAATAGAGGCATTTCTCATTTCTTCTTTTGTTAGTATTTTAAAGGGGTTTAACGTTTTACTCCCTCTAGCCTCACTTGGTATTACTATTTTTTTCATATTTTCTGTTATCATAGAATGGCGCTCTGATTTATTTAAAAGTGTCAACACAGAAACAATCAAGGGACCAATTGTAATGCCAAGGAAGAATGATGTTGTAATATTCACATCCTTTGGCACAATGCCCATTCCCCAGTATAAATGCCTTAATCCCATAAACAATAATGCCAATGGCATAATACTAAGTATAGAAAGTATTTTGTTTTTACCTATTAAAGATAAAAAAATTGCCCCTAAAAAGAACAATAGCTGTGCAAAAGTCTTTATTTTCTCTCCATAAGGAGCTAAAATATTTGCAAGCATTAAAGCAACGGGAATTGAAATAACAGTTCCTATCAAAGACCCTACTGCCATCTTCTTGATGACTATTGCTGACATTCCTTTTTCTTTTAAGAACAAAGAATATTCTAACATAGGGCTGGACATTACACCACCAGGTAATCCTACTAATGCCGTTGGTATTGCATTGGTTAAATTCAACGTAACAATTGCTGCTATAAAAAATGTCAATACAATTATAGGTGGTGTACCTGCTAAGACCACTGTTAAAGTTATAGGCATTAGTACCGATGTTTCATCGGTACCAGGAATAAAACCAATAATTGTATATATGAAAACAGCTCCCAAAGCTGCCAAAATCATTTGAATTATTAGAATTGTATTCATAGCTGATATTTCTCCTTATTTATCTTTCGTTTCTTCTTCCAGAATAATAATACGTTTTGGCTTAATTAATAAAGTCGATATAGAAAAACCTAAAACTGCTCCTACTAAACCAAAAAACAACTGTTTTGTTTGATCATTAGATGGTGCTAAAAAATAAGCACCCATAGTTGTAACCCCAGAAATAATTATAGATAATACTAGAGATTTAATTTCAACTATATCTCCCCAAATTTCTACCATTTGTTTTCTCTTCTTCATAATTATATCTCCCTTGTTATTATATAAACTATATTAAATAATTATTTTTCTAATACCTTAATCCCCTTAGCAACTCTATCTCTTTCTTATATCCCTCTAATTCATTTGGGGTTTCCAAATAGAAAGGTAAATCCTTTAAATTTGGATGGTTAATTATGTTCTTTATAGCTTCCAAACCAATGGTACCTTCCCCTATCTTAGCATGTCTATCTTTTTTGCTATTAAATTCCATCATACTATCATTTAGATGGATGGCTTTCAATTTATCTAATCCAATTATATTATCAAATTCTTCCAACACTCCATCTAAATCATTAACAATATCATAACCTGCTGAGTAGATGTGACAGGTATCAAGACAAACCCCCACTAATTCATTATGCTTTACCCTATCGATAATAGCCCTTATTTCTTCAAAACTACGCCCTAATTCTGTACCTTTACCAGACATGGTTTCTAGTAAGAGCATTGTAGTTTCGTTACCTGTTATTATCTCATTTAATGCCTCAGCAATTCTAATAACACCGTATTCTGAACCTTTCCCCACATGATTACCTGGATGGAATGTAAAATAAGGTATGGAAATCTCATTTAATCTCTCATAATCTTCCATTAATATTCCTTTTGCCATTCCATAGATTCTGTCCTTATGAGACCCTAAATTTATAATATATGGAGCATGGGCAAGTAATGGCCCAAAAGCATTCTCTTTTAATATCTTTTTCATTTCTTCTACATCTTCTATATCAAGTTCCTTAGAAGATGAACCTCTAGGGTTTCTACTAAAAAACTGAAAAACATTTGCTCCTATTTCTAAAGCTAGTTCAGCAGCTTTCTCATAACCCTTTGCAATAGTCAAATGACAACCAATATACATCTAATCATCCTCTCTTGTACATATATTATATACTACCCTAAATTAATATCAATTTATCTATGTCTTCTATTTAAAATATGATATAATTTATTTTAGGCTATAAATAAAGGAGTTTAAAATATGTTTAACTTGAAAAGAAAATCTTTTAAAAACTTTGATTTTATATTGTTTTTTACTGTTCTTTTACTTTGTATATTTGGAATAATAATGATTAAATCTGCCACATTATCCTTTGAAACTAACCGTTATGTAAAAGTACAATCTATATCTACCATATTAGGAATTATAGCTATTGCTTTTTTAGTATTGTTGGACTATCAATTTTTAGGAAAATTCTACATCCCTATCTATATAGTTTCAGTCCTATTATTAGTGGCTGTTGCATTATTTGGAATTGGTGCTGAACAATGGGGTTCAGATTCCTGGTTAGATATTGGTGGGTTTGTATTTCAACCTGCAGAAATTGCAAAAGTAGGTCTTATTATTTTCCTGGCACAGTATATTGATAAAAATAAACATAATATTAATCAACCTCTAACGCTATTAAAAATACTGGTACTTGCTGGAATCCCAATTCTTCTTATAGCTAAACAACCTGATTTCGGAACTGCCATAGTATTTGTTTTCTTTATTTTTGTTATGCTTTTTGCAGCAGGTTTGGATTGGAAATATATTGGCTATGCAATATTAATAGGGATTATAAGCCTTCCAATATTATGGTTTTCTCTAGAGGGTTATCAACGTGATAGAATATTTGACTTTTTAGACCCAGATAGGGATACCTCTGGGACGGGCTATCAAGCTATGCAATCTAGAATCGCTGTTGGTTCAGGTAAAGTATTTGGTAGAGGATTGTTCCATGGAACCCAAACCCAATATAACTATCTCCCTGAAAAACAAACGGATTTTATCTTTGCTGTTGTTAGTGAAGAATTAGGGTTAATTGGTGGATTAGCCATTATCCTTCTTTATTTCATACTACTTTATAGACTTATTAAAATCGCAAAAAATAGCACAGATACTTTTGGTTCTCTTATGATTACCGGTTTTGCTGCCATGTTTTTAATCCATATATGGGAAAATATTGGAATGACTATAGGTCTTATGCCTATAACTGGTATTCCTCTTCCCTTCTTAAGCTATGGAGGAACTTTTCAGTTAATCAACCTAATATGTATAGGAATTGCATTGAGTGTATCAGTCCATAAGGAAGGACTTAATTTTTAGCTGCATAATTGCAGCTATTTTTTATTAATCTGAGGGAACCATCTATCCCCTATTGAGGAGGTTTAGAACAGATGGATATGTAACCAATTATCTCCAGGAATCCCAAGAAGGTCCTCCAAGAAAATATTATAAAATTACAGAAGAAGGACAGAAAGCCTTCGAAGAATTGGTAAAAGAATGGGAAGATTTTACCATAGGAGTTAATAAAATTATAAGAGGTGATTTTGTTTAATAGGGAATTTAGATATTATTCTTCCTTCATCCTACGCTAAGGATTTAAATCTAGAAGCAAATCTAGGTTCTATTCATATTGATGGTTTAGAGTTAGACAAATTATATGCAAAAGGGGATTTAGGTGATATAAATATTGAAAATGCTACTTTAAAGAAATTAGAAGCAAAATCTTCTCTAGGAGGGATATCAATAGAAAATGTGTCCTCTTCAAAACATAAATTATCCACTGATTTAGGAGCTATTAACACAAAAAATATTGAAGGTCCTTTAGAATCCAAAACCAATTTAGGAAGCATAAATATTGATGCTAAATAAGTTAATTTAGGAGGTAAAGATTTTGAGAAATAAAAGGATTAAAGAAAGATTAATATTATTAATAATATTAGCTATTATAACAATATCATCTATAGGTTGTAATCATAAGAAGGAAGTATCACTGTTTCCAATGAACCACTTACCATGGAAGAAAAGCTAGAGGATTTTGAATATGCCTATAGCATTATAAAAGAAAATTATCCTTTTCTTGAAGTCAATAAAAGATTACATGGAGTAGATTGGTTAGGAAATAAGGAAGAGTATATTGAAAGGATAAAGAAAACAGGCACGGATAATGAATTTATAGAAGAGTTCGGTAATATAATAAGGGAATTGAATAATGGCCATACCCATGTACTTCATCAAGATCAGTTTAAATGGTATTATTCAGTATATACTGGTTCAAGAAGTAAAAACTGTTCCTGATGTTGAAGTAAATGCAGCTATAATTAGGGATTATAAATATGATGAAGCTATTCAATATGTTATAAATTCTAAATGAGTCGAAGACAATTTATAGTCCTCGACTCACATAATTTTTATTCTACCCTTTCCTTGACCCTTTTCTTTCTTTTAATAATAAATCTAACTAGTAAGATTATAAGAACTGAAATAATCAAAATTATACTATAGACTGCCAAGGCAATTTTATTTGGGTTTCTAAGTCTTGCAAATAGATTTGGATTATAGTCTACAATTTTTCTTCCCTGCTTTTCACTGTAATATTTGGGAACTTGTGGTATACCATCTTCAGTATCGAAGGATTTTAAATATTCTGCTATGGCTAACCATTCCTTAATCTCATGGCCTTCATCATATATTATTTGAGCTTCATAATCGGTAATGGGAAGGCCTTCCTTAGTCTTAGGTACAATGGATAATAATCCAAAGGATTTATCACCAACAATGGAAAGCATTTGTGCAGAATATAATCCTGCCACTACACGGTAGAGTTCATCATCTTTTATTTCCTCTCTACTACCATCTTCCTTTTCTAAATATACATCCGTTACCTTATTGAAAATCAACCTATTTGGGTTAAAGGTGAAATTAAGACCAGATGTATAGAGTTGAGCTACACTCATTATTGGAGTAATTGAAGCGTCTACTTCTGCTACAGTTTTTAGTTCCTTTCCCGTCAGATACACAGAGATTAATGGGTAACCTGAAACTTTATCTGGCCCTATGCCCAAGGAACTTACATTGAATACATCTGATACAGTGATATACCCTTCAACAAAGGAACCCCTTATTGTGCCAGAAGGGACAACAGAGGCTGCGATTGGTTCATAATCCTCTCCTTCCGCTTCCTTTACAGCAAAAATATAGGAGTCACTAATAAGATTACCTAATATATCCTCATCATGTTCAACTCCTAATACTCCATAAGGAGTAAAATTAAATGGAGTATTAGCTAATACTTCATCAAAGACCATATTAAACCTATTTAGGTACTCTTCTTGAACTATTCCTTTATAATATTCTATAGTTTGGGATGTTTCATCATTTATAGCTAGTGAATCATCAATTGGCTCTAATCTATAGTCATTTACCTTCCAGTTTTTATTCTCATCTTGTATTATATTTAATACACCTAAATTATCTCCATTTCTTCCTGAGGAACCTATGATTGTATCTCCAACTATTATAGGTTCATAATGGGAAGTGTGAGTATGTCCGCTTATAATAATATCAATATCTGGTACTTCTTTAGCCAAAATTTCATCTTCTGATTTCGACTTGTCTTCCCAAGTGCCTGAGTGAGATAGGCATACTATCAATTCTACTTTTTCTTCATCTTTTAATATTTGGACTATATCTTTAGCTGCTTGGATTTGGTCGGTAAATTCGACTTCAGACATGGGTGCATTAGAATCTGCTTCTATTCCCATTAGCCCAAAAATACCTATTTTAATACCATTATGTTCAATTACCGTATAGTCTTTAACTCCATAATGCTCCATAGAATTTTTTAATTTAGTCAAAGATGGAGTCAATTCTCCATTGTCATCTACTGGAAAAGAAATATTAGAAGCAACAATTTGGGGTAAATTATCCCCACTATCCTTTGCAGCCTTTAAACTGTCTGCTAATCCTTCTGCTCTAAAATCAAATTCATGGTTACCAAAAGTCACCACGTCATATCCCATCTGTCCCATTAATCTTAATCCAGGAGAATGGCTAGAAAAAATAGTCTGAAATAAAGTTCCCATGGAGAAGTCTCCTCCATCTACTATTAATAGATTAGAATCCTTTTCTCTTTCTTTATTAATTGCTGAATATAATCGAGCATATCCACCTAAGGTTTTAATTTCTCCATCTTCTTCTATCTCAAAAGGGTAAAATTGATCATGCATATCATGAGTAAAAAGTATTGTTATGGATTTTTCTCCTTCTTCCAAATAAGACTTTTGAGGGATAAGTATAAACACCATTATGATACTTAGCAATATTGATAAAACCCTAATAGTTTTTTTCATACTCTACCTCCAAATTAATCCTATACTATCAATGATTTCTTAAAAACCATTCAATCAGTTGAGAGCCTATACTTATTGATTTTTTATACATTCCTGGTATCTCTTCTTTAGAAAACCAATCAGCATGTGCTATCTCATTTCCATCTACTTTTATTTCTCCATCAAGATAATCTGCTGTAAATCCTATCATCATGGAATTGGGAAAAGGCCATGGCTGAGAACCAAAATACTTAATATTATTAACCTTAATACCAACTTCTTCATATACTTCTCTTTTGACGCATTCTTCAAATGTTTCGCCATATTCAACAAAACCAGCAATTACGCTATACCTTCTATCAGGAAACTGTCTATTATGAGCCAATAATAACTTATCTCCCTTAGTAACTGCTACAATAATTGCTGGTGAGGTTCTAGGCCAAGTAGTATTTCCACAATTTGAACATACCATTGCCCTCTCAAATTTACTATCTTTAATATACATTTTTGAACCACATTTACCACAGTGTTGATTCAATTTTAACCAATTTAATAATAGATTTGCTTTTGTAGCCAAAAGATAAGTATCCTTATCTACAGTTTTAGATAGAGTTCTTAAATCAACAAAATCAATATGTCTTTCATCTACTTTGTCAACAAGCTCTCCACAATGACAATTATACCCAGAATAAGCCCCCATACACTGAATATTATATATGCTTACATTTAAATCCAGTATATCTTTTCGTCTAGGGATAAAAAGATTGCCCTTTTCCTTACAAACCATTAATTGGCTACCTTTAAATAAAAATAAGAAATCCCCTTTATCTTCCCTATGTAAAGGCTTAACTGATGGTTGAAATAATATATAGTCTTCCATACAATCCCCCTATTCACTATCAGTAATATTTTCTTTTTCATCTAAAAAACATTTTCTACATAAAGGCTCATATTCGTCAGAGGCTCCAATTTTAATCCTTTCCTGATCTTTGGATTTTCTATGGCTAACCCAGGCATCACTGCCACATTTTACACAGACAGCATGGTGTTTATAAAGATAATCTGCTATAGGCATTAATTCTTTTACTATTTCAAAAGGTGTGCCTGTAAAGTCCATATCAAGGCCTGCTACTATAACAGTAAAATTTTTTTCCAATAAACCATTTATTCCTGAGATAATATCTTCAACTTTACCACCTAAAAACTGTATTTCGTCTATTGCTATTACATCAGGCTTCAATTCATTGCAATATTCGATTAATTGGTCTATATTCTCTACTAAAATAGCATTCAAAGAAGTCAAATCGTGAGTTACAATCTCATTTCTATTAAATCTACTATCAATAGCTGGTTTAAAAGCTATGGTTTTATATTTTGCTATATTAAATCTTTTAACATCTTTTTCTAAACTGGATGTTTTACCTGAAAACATAGATCCAGTATGAATAATTAATTTTCCTTTATATTGATGCAATGTATTTTCCCCCTTTTTCATTAGCTTTTAATATTATATCATGATTTTACTTATTTGACCTTTAAAACTTTCTTGGATATTCACATAATACTTTTTAATGAATATTATAAAGTATCATATGTCCTATAAGGGAGAGTTGCTTATGGATAAAAAAATCATAGTGGAAGTAAAAAAAATAGGTATGACCTATCATACATTTAATGGTGAAACGGAAGCCCTACTAAACATTGATTTTAAAGTGTATGAAGGCGAAATAGTTAGTATTGTAGGCCCTAGTGGATGTGGAAAATCTACTCTACTTTCAATAATTGCAGGTTTAATTAAGCCTTCTATAGGAGAAGTATTGGTTAATGGGAAAAAGGTTACTAACCCAACAAAAGATATAGGCTATATGTTTCAGAGAGATCATCTATTCGAATGGAGAACTATACTTCAAAATGTATTATTAGGTCTTGAAATCCACGGGAAAGCTGAAAGCAAAGCCATAGAAACTGCAGAAAGGCTTTTAACCACCTATGGACTAGGAGATTTTAAATATAAATATCCTAGACAATTATCTGGTGGAATGAGACAAAGGGCTGCATTAATCAGAACTTTGATTGTAGAACCCAATTTATTACTATTAGACGAACCCTTTTCCGCATTAGACTATCAGACAAGATTAGCTATATCCGATGAAATAGGTATAATATTAAAAAAGGAGAAAAAAACAGCCCTATTAGTGACCCATGATATTGCAGAAGCAATATCACTATCCGATAGAATAATTGTACTAACCAATAGGCCTGCCAGCATTAAGGATATTATTGATATTGAATTAACCTGTGCTGAAGGAATATGGAGTCCAATAAAATGTCGTGAAGCTCCCGAATTTAGACATTATTTCAATAAAATATGGAAGGAGCTTGATGTTCATGTCTAATAATTCAGTATCTAATGAGCATATTAAGTATTTAAAAAAGATAAAGAAAAGAAAACGCACTATATTCATTGTTCAAGTATCCATATTAGTAATAGGATTATTGTTATGGGAACTAGCTGCACAACTTAATTGGATAGATTCTTTCTTAACAAGCTTTCCTTCAGGTATATGGAAGTTATTTTTACAATATGCTAAGGGTGGAGGGTTATTCTATCATGTGGGAATTTCTGTTTTTGAAACTATTGTCGGTTTTACAGCGGGTACCATATTAGGAATCCTTGTGGCAATAGGTTTATGGTGGTCTGATTTTTGGGCAAAAGTATTGGACCCCTATTTAGTAGTATTAAATAGCTTGCCAAAAACAGCTTTAGCACCTATTGTAATAATCTGGGTTGGTGCAGGCTATTCAGGCATAATAGTCACAGCTATTACAGTTTCCATAGTCATCACAATTATGAATATGTTTTTCAGTTTCATATCTGTCGATAAAGATAAAATTAAGCTATTACAAACTTTTGGAGCCTCTAAATTCCAAATTCTGAAAAAAGTAGTACTACCTTATTCCATACCTACTATGATAAGTACTCTGAAAGTAAATATAGGATTATCTTGGGTAGGGGTAATTGTTGGGGAATTTTTGGTGTCTAAAGCGGGAATAGGATATCTAATAGTATATGGTGGTCAGGTCTTTAAATTGGATTTAGTAATGATGAGCGTATTTATTTTAGCCCTGATTTCAGCATTAATGTACAAAGGAATTTCTATCCTAGAGGATAGATTTTTAAAGTGGAATGAATAATAATAGGGTTAGGTTTAATTTTAAACCTAACCCTATTATTATTCATCTAAATTATCAATCTCTATCTTTTCAATTACAACTGGTTCCATGGGTTTATCATTTCCATCAGTTTCTACAGCTGCAATTTTATCCACTATGTCCATCCCATCAAATACTTGACCAAATACCGTATGTCTATAATCTAAATGGGGTGTACCTCCTAGTTCAGTATAGGCTTTTACTACTTCCTCTGGAAAACCTTGTTCTCCTCCTAATTTAGTCATCTGTTCAATTAGAGTTTCTTCAACAGAATCCTTTTGAACTATAAAAAATTGACTACCATTTGTATTTGGCCCTGCATTTGCCATGGAAAGTGAACCCCTAAAATTGTGGTAATTTATATCAAATTCATCTTCAAAGGGATTCCCCCATATACTTTCTCCACCAGTTCCATTTCTATTTGGGTCTCCCCCTTGGATCATAAAACCATTTATTACTCTGTGGAAAATCAATCCATCATAATATCCATTTTTAGCATGGGTTTTAAAATTTTCCACAGCTTTTGGTGCTACTTCAGGAAACAATCTTATCTTAATAGTTCCATAATTAGTTTCCATTACTACAATTTCCTCATCTTTTTTTGGTAATTTCAATTGTTCTAATGCCATATCTTCCCCTCCTTGGACCGAGTCTTCATTTTTTTCTACTGCTTCTTTTTTGCATCCACTTAGAAATAATATTGTTGTGAATATCAAGAAAATAAAAATTGATAATACTCATATCATTAAATGTATAACCTAATAAGAATCTCCTAACCAAGGTTTGTCACTCCAAGCATATTTTGATGCTATGTTCATTATAAATTGTATTTGCTCCTCTAGTCTATTATTGTTTATTGAGTTAATATCATTTTGGTTTTGATTCATTAATTCAATATATTCATCTTTTCCTATTCCTGATATAGCTAATCCAGATACCTTATTTTCCATAAAGACATTTACATCTTCAAACATATTATCAAAATACTCTTGTTTAATTGGAATCTTTAATTCTTTTGCTCTTTCTTTAATATTTTTAATATTTCTATAATGTCTTCTATATGCACTAAATACAGAGGATGTATCCATATATAATTGATCACTATCTTCTAAACCTAGATAATTTAAATAAATATAAAAGCTATTAATATCTATGTTTTTACTCCCCAATACATTATAAACTCCAACTCCCTCTTTTAAACTACCATCTAGGAACAAGAATACTATAGTTCTACTTGCCATTTGTTGATTGTTTTTTTCACTTAGGCTTCGTGCCAATTCTAAGGTGGCTGCAACAGAGGTGCCATTTTTATATAATTCATTTCCATAATTTGTTACTATTACTAATGGATTGTTGCTATTTCTACCCCATATATAAGCAGCTATATTTTTACCTTCTACTAATTCCTTCTCTCCAGTCTCTGTATTTTCCTGCTGATAAGCAATCTCCTGCACATATTCATCATCAAAAACTGGTAATAATCTATCAATTTTTTCTAATTCTTTTGCTATATATTCAGCTGTTTTTTCTTTAGTTTCTATAGAGCTAATATTATCTAAATCCTTCCAAGCCCTCTCTCCATTAATTTGATAATATCCATTGCTTGCATCAATAGAAGGGGATATCCACAGAATTATTAATACAATAATAATTGATTTTACTATTACTTTACTCTTATTCCAACTGAATCTTTTAATATCTTCAATATATTGTTTTGGAGATATAAAATTTCCTATCTTTTTCATCCCTTTGGATACTATGGAACCATAATTTTTAATATTATAGGATAATCCTCTTGCTGTTAATAAAAAACCTAAAATACCAATCACAAAGAAGATTATTGGCCAAACTACTAACCAATATGCTTCTAAATTAATAGCTTCCTTAGTTGTTGCAAGAATACCTCCCCATTCTGGGTTATAGTTTGGAATAACACCCCATCTTGTTTCAATTGTTGAATATTTATTCACTCCTATAGTGATTCCCAGAAAACCCAATATACAAAGTATAAAAAGAGTTATTCCTATTTCTTTTAAAAATAATATTAATATATGTGGAATTTTTTCTTTAAAACTAAATTTGACTTTCCCATTATCCTTGTCAGTAAATATTTCACTACTACTATTTAAAAAACTATTAACTCTTTCCCATCCTAAAATACCTAATACTATTGAAAAAGCTACTACAGAATAATTTAATTCTAACCTATTAAAATAAGGTTGGCTTAAAATAATATATCCCACTAATATGTTTAATATCATACTAAAACCATAAAAGATTTTATTATAGGTTTTTTTTCTATCCTTTATTATTAACAATATTACAACTCCAATAGCTAATCTGATAATAGTAGATATGAATGCAATTCCTAAAGTTATTTTTGTCCCTTTAATAAGTAGACTGAACAGATTTCTTCCAAGGGGATCTGTACCTAATTGATCTAAGGGATTAGGCTTAACAGGATGTTCTGCTTTTAGTACATCTCTATTTATTATATACTCTAAATCCCTATCTAGAGAATAAGGATCAGCAGTAATTATACTATCTTCATAAATCATAGTAAATAATAGTAATAAAATTATTATAGTTCCAACTATTAGTGACCAATTTACCTTTGTCATTATATCCCCCTTTTCCTCAATAAATCCATTACACTACATCACTTATATATTTTATCATATACCATTATATATGAATATATCAATTTAGAATATTAAGATTATTTATTATGTTCTTTTAACTCTAATGGATTCGCTGCTTGAGAATCTTTTACTATTACTAAATACTGAAAATAATCAGCAGTAACCCCTCCCTCAGGTAATTTGTGTAGTATTGGCCAAATTAATTTCCTAATAAAAGGAGAATCTTTGCCATTTAATTTAAATATGGTGTACTCACCTTTAGTAAAATCATTAAAAACTTCCAATGCTGGATCCAAAGTATTAATGGAACTTATATAATTTTTCCTAATAGTAGGATATAGATATTTACAATTATGGTATACATAAGCTATAGATAATACTTTACCCCTAAATATGGATTCCTTACTGTTTAAAGCTGCTCCAAACCAATTTACATAAGGGAAAGGTCTTTGAAATATATGAGAAAGACCTAATTGACCATAGTACTTACCCTTTGGTAGCCTATTGTAAAGCTCTATAAAATTTTGGTACATCTTTCTATCTCTAATATCATTAAAATTGTTTCCCTGGTATACTTCATACATAATTAGTAAATTCTTATTTATATGTTTAAATTTATAATAGTTTTCTTTTAATAATATTCTATAGATTTCTTCTTTATCATCTAAATCCATATCTAGTTTTTTAGAAAATCTTTTTAGTTCATCATTAGTTAAATCCCTATCCGTTTTTATTATTATTTTCAAATCATCTACTACTCCCTCTATCTCCTTAGGAATATCCTTCTCATATAGACAGTAGTCCATAAATATCAGTGCATTTTTAGGCTGATGCTCAATATCTACTCCTACAATAGTTATTTTCCTGTCCTTGGGCATACTTTCATTGAGTTCATAAACTTCCATCCAATGCTCATAATCATCCTTATTCCAAGCATCAGTACCTTTTAATGGTCTATAGACCATCTTTAATAAATCCTCATTACCTGTTTTCAGATACATATTTAAAAAATAAGCTACACTAAAGGGAAGCTCACAGAGATAATATTTAAAATCTGTTTTTTGTTTAAAGTACTCTAAAAATTTCATTCTTAATTTAACATTAGCTTTAACTCCATGATTTTCACCAGTCAAAAAAATTTCCTTATCCTCTAAATCATCATCCACAATTGACAAACTTGAAAAACCATCATCTTCTCCTATGGTTATTTTATTGTGATTGTTCTTTAGATATCTTTTTAATTGATTATTCATTGATATAACTCCATTTCTATTATTTAATTACTATAACTTTTTATATA
>NZ_PPXX01000091.1 GCF_021655075.1 Clostridium sp. Cult2 | reverse complement strand
AACTGTAAACATCCCAGTAAGGGAATGCAACTACAGTTACTCTTTGACCTGGTTCTAATTCAACTTGTGTAGAATCCGTCATTGTCCAACTTCTTTCTACGTTAAATCCTACCGCCGCAGAAATAGAAGCGATTTCAGCATCAATACCAGCATCTACGCTTAGACTATGACTGTTTGAAACAGTACCGGAAAGAGTCATTGTTTTCGTTAAAGGTTCTTTTGCATGATTAACAGCAGAATTTTCACATATTCTGTTTGACCCGCAAGCTTGTCTTGGCCCAGTTATATTGGCGATATAAATATTTGCAAATGGAGTGATATCACTATTATTTAAATTAGATTCTTTTATAATATAATTTGGTTTAGTTATCTTAATATTTCTTATTTTATCTATATCAATTTCTAAAAAGTCTGCAACTTGTTCTTTGTTTTTTATATCATATTCTACACTACCATCCTTTAATATTTTTTGGCTAGAATAATCAATTTCAATATCTATCATTTCTATACTTTCATTATCATTGTAATAATTATTACTAGCACAAGCCACTGTACTCATTACAAACAAGAATGCCATTATTAAAGCAAAGATATTGTTTTTTTTCATAATGGAATCACCTCCTCAAATAAGATTCTCTATTCTCCATCGTTATTAACATACCATATTTATTCTAAAATTTGTTTAATTCGGTACGAATGGTGGAAAAAACGGTACGGATAGCATAAAAAAGTTAGACTTGTATAAACCTAACTTTCCTTTTCAATAGGTAACATTATATTTAATATAAATTTTCCTTCATGGTATTCATAGTTTAATATTCCATTATATTTCTCCACTACTGATTTTATACTTTTCATTCCAAAACCGTGGTTTTCTTTATCTTCCTTTATAGTATTGAGCCTTCCTTCTTCATCTATTGGGTTAATTAATGAAGGATTTGATATTTCTATAAATAAATATTCTTTATATGTATTTATTGTAACACTTATATTTCTTTTATTTATATCTTCTATCCTTTCATTTGCTTCTATTCCATTATCTAAGGCATTTCCTAAGATTGTACATAAATCTAATGGTTGTATGTTTATATCTTCCGGAATATTTACTTTCATGTCCATTTCTATACTCTTCTTAGTTCCTTCTGATTTCTTTTGATTTAATATGGCATCTACTGCATCATTTCCAGTTTTAATCCATGTATAGGTTTCAACTACTTCATCTTTTAAACCACCAATATATTCATTAGCCAATTGAAATTTTCCTTGTTCCAATAGCCTTTCTATACACATGATATGATTTTTAAAATCATGGTGAATCTTTCTGACTCCTTCGTATATTCTTTCCTTTTCTTCCATCTCCTTCGTTAGCATTTCATTCTTTATTTCTACTATCCTATAGTTATTTCTCTCCCTATAAAAACTATTTAACTTCATAAAAATATAATAGGTTATTATAACTATCAATAATGAACCTACACTAATTGCTACTGTTAAATATTGAATTTCTACATTTAAATCGTTTAAAATCAAACCTATGTTAAATACTATTAATAAATTTATTCCAGATATTAAAGAAACAATAAATATCCAATACCAATAATACTTAGGAATATCTAGTTCTCTTTCGCTATGATTATTTTTTATTACCCTTAATATAATAAATAACAATAGTTTAGAAATTTGAGAAAATAATATCCTAGCCCAAGTTTGATTTATAACTATATCTTTTATATCCTTGCCAATAAAAGAGCTTAAAATATTTACTGCTAAAATATCACTAAATATCAGGAAAAAATAAAACAAGGTTTTTATGTATACAGTTCTATCCACAAATTCAAAATACAGTATATCACTAATATATAAAGCTAAATCTCCATATACAGTTTTGAACACATGTTTTTCATCTTTTAATTTTTCTAAAGAACTTATTAATGCTTCATGTAACTCCCTATCTATATGGCTTTTCCTAATAAATCTAAAGGGACCATATTTAAAAGTTTTATATACTTCATCTTCCATAGAAGTAAGAAATATTAATATTGTTTCTTCATCTTTTTTCCTAATAATTTCAGCTGTTTCTATACCATCTATATTAGGCATATCTATATCTAGAAAAATAATATCAAAAGGCTTGTCCTCATTATTATAAGCCTTTAATAGTTCCATTCCATCAGTAAGTTTATTGATTTTAATGGTTGTATTTTCATCTTTTAGAACTTCTTCTATTCTGTTCTCAACATAATCTAAGAAATATTTATCGTCATCACAGATGCCAATATAAATCATCAGTATCATTCCTTTAAGATATTTCTGATTCTAGATTATCATGAATTATATATGATGACAATACAAAAACCTCCTAGTTCAATACTGGAGGTTTTTGTATATGAATTTATATTTTGAATCCCAAAACCCAAACTACCCACACACTTACACTTACCTTATTTTTTCTTTGGCTTCTTAGGCTCATAAGACAAAAATATGGATTGCTTTCCTTCTGCTAATTCAGTTACCTTTTTTGATAACTTAGCTATGTTTTCTAGAACTTTTATCTTTGTGTTACTCAACATGGTTCCTCCCTTCTAGAAATTTTTGTTTAAGTATTGAATACGCAATTGAAAGCTCCGTAATAGCTAGCATAAACCACAAGTCTATTAGTTCAGCTTTTACTATATATCCTAAAATAATAATTATGCCCAAAACTAATATTCTCCTTCTTGCTATCTTTTTATTTTTAATAATTTCCTCTTTCGTTTTAGGGTTGTTCTTGTTTTCAACTGGAGCAAGTTTAAATACAATTACCATAGAAAACATTAATGAAAGTACTCCAATAAAGGGTTGATATACAGATAAGGTTGCATTTTTTATAATTATTAAAACAATAAAAACTAATATGGAGTAAATATAGCATTCATAATAATGTTTTGCATGATATCCGCCCGTATAGGATTTTAGAAAGAAATATACAGATAAATATACTATTGCAGAAGTCAATTCCCCTACGAAAAATCCAAGGATTAATATACTTAGCGATGTAAATAAAGTAGAAATAAGTAATTCCAGACCATATATATAAATATCCCTATCCTTTATATCTATTATTTTATTGGTTATCAAATGAAAGCTTATATCTCCCGCTAATTTGTGTAACATAGAAACCTCCTATAAAACTTACCTTTGTTTAATAAAAGTGTACCATATTTAACCTAAATTTTGTTTAATATGGTATGAATGGTAGGAAAAACGGTATGAATAGCAAAAATAAAGCAAAAAAAGTAGTGTAGTTCTACACTACTTTTTTTGCTTAAATAGTAAATTAAATTCCTCAAAATCAATATAATCTATGCGTCTTCCTTGCCCGGTATCAATTATATTTAAGGAGATATTTATTTTTTCGTCAGTATTCTTATTTTCTATATTTCCTAATTTTATATTAATTGAATAGGAATTTGGATTATCAAGTCTCCTCAACTTTTCAATTGTATATTCTGTTTCCGGATATTCTTTTAAATATAAATTTGGTAACCATCCATTTTTTATTAATCTTTCTATTTCTTTTTCTGTTAATGTTTCTTCCCACTGAATCATCCATGGATCATCACTTAATGCGTCTGCCTGCTGCACTGCCCTGGGATCATCAATTGATAGTTTCGACATTTTTGATTCTAAGGACTCAATGATATTTTCCCATTCTTCATCAGAATACTTAAATTGTTCTAGGTAGGAATTGAAAAATTTTTGTATTATTTTATTATCTTCATTAGGTATATTAGCTCTATTTTTAATGCTTAGACAAATTATAAGAAGAATTAAAAATGATAAAATTATTAAGATTAACAAATTTTTATTTTTCATTTTTTTCATGTTCAACTTCTAGCGCTCCCTTTTCTTCTATCTATAGAATAATTTACAATATGGAACTTTTGAACCACTTGTGTGTTTAATAGCATCGGGGGAGGCTTCCATAATTAGCCCATAACCAGGGATTTCATATCCTAGATTTCTCATGCAATAATAACCTACATATCCAATTTGTAATGGGTCAAATTCAGTAACTACAACTTCTAAACACCATTTACACTGCTAGGCTGCCCCTCCCTTAAATATAGTGTCTTTTGAACCGTCATTATTTACTCTAATTAATGTTCCCACTCCATGACTAAACATTTCATGATCTCCTCTTCCCGGACAAGCATCAACAACCATTGGTGATAAAGTATTGATATCATTTTCATTTAGAGGCAAATAATCCATTTTAGATTCATCGTATTCAATTTTTAAATTATTCATTTTACACTCCTCATCTAAAATCGATTCCCAAGTGTTTGCAAAAACAGATCCTGTGATTGCAATAATAAATAAAAAAGCTATACCTATACTTCTTTTTAAAAGTTTCACTATATAAACTCCCCTTTCTAACTTTTATTTCCTATAAACCTAAATAAAAATTAGTTGCCTTGTCTTTCACAATGGTACCACCTCCCAAAACAAAGGCTATTCTCCTTCATCTCTAATGTACTATATTTAACCTAAACTTTGTTTAATATGGTACGAATGGTAGGAAAAACGGTATGAATAGCAAATAAACCCCTATCCCTAAGAATAGAGGTTTATAATTACTCAACTACAATTATCTCTCCTATATTTTCAAATCCATACCCACCTAAGGCTTCTACCCTTTCTTTAAATTCATCGGATTTTAATACTTGGATGAATTCTTTCACCCTTTCGTCTTCAAGTAACTCAAAAGGTACCAAAAAGTCATAGTCTTCATAGGCTATATCGATAAAATCTAAATCCAAAGCCTTTGCTGCTGAGTATATACCTAACCCAGCAGTAGCTGAACCAGTTTTTACTGCTGTGGCTACTGCCATATGGGTAGTCATTTCTCTGTCATAGCCCTTTACATTTGATGTATCTATATTTTCCCTACCGAGATGATAATCTAAAAGTATTCTAGTTCCTGCTCCTCTTTGCCTATTTATATATATTACATCATCTCTTGTTAAATCAGTAAAACCCTTTATACCTTTAGGGTTTCCCTTTTCTACTATGAAACCTTGATGTCTTTTAACACCTTTTATGATAGCCATTTTTTGACCTGTGAAGTATTTTTTAACATAGGATATATTGTATTCTCCGGTTTCCATATCTAATAAGTGAATTGGTGCTATATGACATTCCCCTCTTTTCATGGCTAAGATTCCACCCATGCTACCTACATGGCCAGAGGTTAGTTTCATTATGTCGCCTATTATGTCCATTATTATATCGTGACTACCTATGGAGACTAGAGTTTTCTTTATTTGTTTTAATGATTTAAGTAATCTTACATTTACAGTACTTCCTGCTTCTACTCCTTCTAAAGACCTAGGTATTATGGCTATACCATCAGCCTTAACTAAACTCATGGTAACCCCTGCTCCACTAGATAAAGGAGTTGCAATTAGTTTATCATTTACATATCCTAGATTAACTCTTACTAACTCTCTATTTTTTAAGGAAGATGTTATTTTCTTAGATGTAATTGCATCCACAAAAGTATCCTTTTCCTCTTTTAGCCCTATATATTTTAATATTAAAGGTGTAACAAAAGTTTCAAATACCAAATAAGCAGATACAGGGTATCCAGGAATGCCGATTACTGGTTTCCCTTTTATTATACCTAAAATTGTAGGCTTCCCTGGTTTTAATGCAACACCATGTATTATTACTTCTCCCAATTCCTTTATTATATTTACCGTATAATCCTTAGAGCCAGCAGAAGAGCCTGCACCAATTATTAAAATGTCGTTTTCTTCTATCCCTTTTAGCACTGCCTTTTTAAGCTTTTCATAATCATCCTCAATAGGACTATACCTATTAGGAATACCCCCATCTTCTATTACTAGGGCTTCAAACACCCTGGAATTAGAATCTATTATCTTTCCCCTTTTCAGTTCCCTAATGTCCTCTATTATCTCCGTTCCTGTGGGCAATATCCCAATTTGTGGTTTTTTATATACCTTTATCTTTTCAATTCCCCCTGATATTAGGGCTCCTATATCTATAGGTCTAATCTTATGCTTAGATGGAACTATCATCTCCGTAGCTACTATATCTTCTCCTATAGGTCTTATATGCTGCCAAGGATGGGCTGCTTTTAGTATTTGAATTTTGCCCTCTTTAACTTCTATTACATCTTCAATCATTATTACTGCATCATAAGGATCTACTACGGGATTTCCTGTATTTATGTATAAAAAATCTTTCCCTTCTTCTAATATTTTAGGATTTACTTCTGTAGCACCTATGGTACTAGAAGATTCAACCAAAATTCCATCCATTGCTGCAGCGTTATAATTTGGAGATGAAACCTTTGCATATATAGCTTCAAAGGTTACTCTCCCTAGGGAATTTGCTACATCTATTTCTTCCCAATTAGGCTTAATATTTAACTTCTCATAGTATACTCTTTTAGCTTCCTCTACATCTATATTATCTATATAGGTATTTCTTTTACTTTTATCCATTTTACCTCCCCTATCTTTTCAATTGATAATTCTATTCAGTAGATTATCCACAATTTTTACGTTAAAAAGCACAAATTATTTCAATAAGCTAATAAGTTAGTGCCAGGCACCAATAACTTATGTTTTACATCAAATAAACTTCTCTTTCTTCTCCCTTGTATATTCCTTCTTCATGGGCTTTTATTATTATATATCCATCAGAGTTTGATAATAAAGTAATCATACCAGATTTACCAAAGCTAGGGGTAGCGTAGACTTTGCCATCCCTTTCTTCCAATTTTACCATTTGATAGGTTTCTCGACCTGGTGATGAAGGAAAGTTAAAATCCATTATAGCTTTGGTTTTTAATTTATAATCTACAATCCCCATTTTTCTATGGATATATTCCTCAACAATAGTCCTAAATACAATAATAGAAGATACAGGGTGGCCTGGAAGACCAACTATCAACTTACCCTTGCCTTCTCCTAAGATTGTTGGTTTCCCTGGTTTTATGGAGATCCCGTGAACAAATACTCCTTTACCTCTAAAAGAATTTATTACTTTTCCAGTATAATCCCTAGTCCCTACAGAACTTCCTCCAGAAATCAGTACAATATCTGAAATGATTATACCCTTTTCCACTTCTTTTCTTAAAAGCTCATAATCATCCTTTACAATGGTTTTTCCAGTAACTTCTCCTCCTAGTTTAACTATAGTGGAATAAAGAGTATAGCTATTTATATCCCTAATTTTGCCTAATTCCAATTTCTCATCTAAATCTATTATTTCATCTCCTGTTGAAATTACGTAAAATTTTGGCTTTTTATATACATTGACTTTAGATAGTCCCAAAGCAGCAAGTACTCCTACTACCTCAGGAGTTATTTTCCTTCCCTTTTTTAAAGCTATTTCACCTATTTCAATATCGTCTCCTTTTAATATTATATTTTCATTAAAAGATATAGGTTTATATACCATAAGGTTTTCTTCGTCTAGCTTTTCAGTATACTCTACCATTACCATTCCATCTGCTCCTTGGGGAATCATTCCCCCGGTAGGAACATACATAGCCTCTCCAGATTTTATACTGTTTTTGACAGCCTCTCCCATTTTTACTTCTCCTAGGATATTAAATAGACTTGGCACAGATTCACTAGCCCCTTGACTATCTTTAGATTTAATTGCATAGCCATCAACGGTGGAACGGTTAAACTCTGGTACATTAATACTTGAATGTATATCTTCTGCTAAAATTCTGTCAGTGGCTTCCAGTATAGATATTTCTTCTGTTTGAAATTCATATTCTCCAAAGTTTTCCATAAGCCTCTCCCTTGCTTCTCCTACAGATACTACATCAAAAAAATCCATATTTAATAACCTACCTTTCCAGATTCTAAATAAATGATATCATCACATAATCTTTCAGATTGCTCTATATTATGGGTTACTATAAGTACAGTTCCCTTAGTTTCTTCATTATACCTTAGTATTTCCCTTTCCATTATCTTTATAGATACTGGATCTATATTAGATGTAGGTTCATCTAATAGTAATAGTTCTGGATTAAATACTAAGGCCCTAGCTAAACTTACCTTTTGGGATTCCCCTCCTGATAGAAGGTGCCCTTTTTTATCCTTAAGTTTTTCTATTTCAAATTTCTCCATTATTTCCCTTACCACTTGTTTCCTTTTACCTTTATTTATGCCCCTTACTTTTAAAGGATATTCTATATTTTCATATACTTTTCTTCTGAATAGATATGGTTTTTGAGATACTAATGTCATCCCTTTATAAATATTCTTGTCCAATAATCTTCCATCATATTTAATAATACCAGAAAAATCCTTATCTAAACCAGATATTATATTTAATAGTGTAGTTTTCCCAGAGCCATTAGGCCCTATAATACCAGTAATTTGGCTTTTTTTAATATTTAGATTTTTAATATCCAATATCTGCCTTTCAGAATAATATTTTTTTAAATTAATAATTGATATCTCCATATTAATCCTCTCCACTATAAGAATAGATTAAGCTATTTATAACAAAAGAAATTATAAGTAAAACTATACCTAAAGCAATCGCCATAGGATAATCTCCCATGGAATTCATCATGGATATGGTAGTAGTTATTACCCTGGTTCGATTTTTAATATTTCCACCTACTATCATGACTGCCCCTACTTCCGATATGGCTCTAGAAAAAGCTGTAACTACATTGACTATCAAATCCAATTTAAACTCCTTTATGGTCAATATTATAATATCCTTCTTGTCTGCTCCTAAGGTTATACCTATTTTTTCTATTTCCTTACCTCTATTTTTTGAAAGGCTATATGTAAGGCCTAAAACCAATGGTGTTACTAGCAAGACTTGTGCTATTATCATTGCCTTTGGAGTATATAGAAGGTCAAATTTACCAAAGGGTCCTTTTCTTGAAAGTAGAATTGCTACCACCAACCCTACAATTACTGAAGGAATACTCATAAAAGTATAAAGCATTCTAGAAAAAGCTCTTTTCCCTTTAAATTCATTAATACCTAAATGAATTCCCAATGGAATACAAATTAAAGATGAAACTATAGTTGCAGTAGTAGAGACGAACAAGGATAAAAATATTATACTGTATACTTCACTATCAAAACCTAACAACAACCTAATTGCTTCATTAAAACCTTCTGATATATAATCTATAATAATCACCACCTATAGTATAAAGCTGCATATTTTACTAATTAGATAAAATATGCAGCTTAAACTTTTATATATTAATTACTTTGCATTTGGTACAAATAATGGCATCCCAAATTCTTCTACTCCATATTCACTGATTAACTCTTGGGTTTCATCTGATAATATCCAGTCCATAAATTTCTTAGCACCTTCTGCATTAATTTTATCGCTTTTTTCTGGATTTACTGGTATTATACCATATTGGTTAAATAAGTTTTCGTCTCCTTCAATAATTATTTCTAATTCCAATGTATCTTTCATACTTAAATAAGTAGCTCTATCAGTGATAGTATATCCTTGTTTCTCATCAGCAATCTTAAGCACATCTCCCATGCCAGCTCCAGCTTCTAAATACCATTCTCCTTGGGGCTCTATACCTGCTTCCTTCCATATGGAAAGTTCTTTTTTATGGGTCCCTGAGTCGTCTCCTCTAGAAACAAAAGTAAATTCATTTTCTGATATAGCTTTTAATCCTTCTAATATATTATCTGGTGTTTTTTCTTTTAATTTTAATGGATCTTCACCAGGCCCAACTAGAATAAAGTCATTATACATTACATCATGTCTTTCTAGACCATGACCTTCTGCAACAAATTCTTCTTCAGATTCTTTAGCATGAACTAAAAGTATATCTGCTTCTCCATCTTTCCCCATTTGAAGAGCTTTACCAGTACCTACTGCTATAACATCAACTTCTATTCCAGTTTTTTCTTCAAATTTTGGTAATATGTAGTCTAATAATCCACTATCTTGAGTACTGGTAGTTGTGGATAAGATTATTCTACCACCTTCTTCCTCCTTAGTTTGTCCACAACCTGCTAACATTGTGAGTATAAGTACAACACTCAATGCTAATACTAAAAACTTTTTCATTAAAATCCCCTCCTTAATTTATTGTACTTCTCTTTTCAAACAGTAAGAACCATCTTATCTGTTTTTGGGAATAAAAAAAAGTCCTAGAAAGGACTGTTAAAAACCATAAGCAACTTATGGTTTTATAATCTTCCTTTCCAAATACGGGAGGTATAAGGATTTCTCCTGATACCCAATGGCTTAATCTTCATGGCTAAATGCTTTAGAAGATTAAACTCGGAAAATTCGAATAGATATTCATTTTTTCTCCCCTTGCAAATCCTATAAGGGTAATTCCTAGTTCTTTGGCCATCTCTACAGCTAGGCTAGTAGGAGCAGACCTAGAGACTATTACAGGTACCTGCCTTTTAGTACCTTTTATAAGAATTTCAGAGGAAATTCTGCCACTAGTTAAAATTATCTTATTCCTCACATCAATTTCCTCTAATAGTGCTTTCCCAAACACCTTATCTAATGCATTATGTCTTCCTATATCCTCTTCGAATATTATTATATCATGGTAACTACACAATGCACAACTATGAACTCCGCCAGTATTTAAGAAAAGTTCAGATTTTTTATTGAATTGTCTAACAATTTCTTTTATCTTGTCTATTTCTAAGGGCAAAGGTTTTTCTATTTTTTTCGACTTAAAGGAATCTAATACATTGTAAAAGAGGGTCCCTTTCCCACATCCTGAAGTAATAGTCCTTTTACCTCTAAGTTTTTCGTTAAATTTGTTTATATCCTTCATATAGATATAGCCTAATCCCTTTTCTTCATCTATCCTAATCCTATCTATATCTGAAAGAGCGGATATGAATCCTTCAGAATGTAAAAACCCTACCATCAATTCTTTCAAGGAATTAGGACTACACAATAAGGTTATAATCTCTTCGTCGTTAATAAAAATGGTAAAGGGATATTCTATTATAACCATATCCCCTTCCTCCTTTGATTCCTTTCCTTTTATCCTCATAATATTTACTTTTTTAGTGCTATCCATAATAATTACCTCAATTTTTTACTATTTTGGGCTTTTAAGAAATCATTTAATTCATCTTTAGTGTTTAAGTTTAAAAACATATCCCAATTAGAGCTAAATTCTCTAGCTCTTTCTTCTTCTATATAATAAACAGTCAGTTTATATAGCAAGGAATTAACGGACTTTTTATTTGATAATAAATGTTCTTCTATATCCTTTATCATATCCTTAGAATAAAAAGCATTAAAAGGCTCTATCCATTCACCATATTTGGTTATACATGCTTTTACTTCTAAATTCTTTAATTCACCTTTCATATACTCAATATAATCTAGATTGATGTTAGGCATATCACAGGCTACAAAATAAACATATTGGCTTGAAGCCACACTTAATCCAGCATGAATTCCAGATAAGGGGCCTTTTCCTACTATTATATCCTTGGTTATTTTATCTGTAAATCCTAGGTAATATTCGGACTTGTTAGTTACTACTATTATTTCATCAAAAAGTTTACTTAATTTCCTTCTTAAATTATCTATAAGTCTTCTCTCGTTTATCCTTAAAAATTGTTTGTCAAAGCCCATCCGAGTACTTTTACCTCCTGCCAATATGACAGCTGTACCAAATTTTTTCATATTTCCCACCTACCTAGCACAATCACCAGTTTTACCTGTTAATATTTCTAAACCATGGTGAAGGCTATCCATTATATATTCTAAAGATTCTCTAACTGCCTTTGGACTTCCTGGCAAGTTTATTATTAAGGTTTCTCCCCTTATTCCCGAAACTGCCCTAGATAGCATAGCCCTTGGGGTAATACTAAGGCTATAGTATCTCATAGCCTCAGCTATACCATTAGCCATCCTATCACAAGCTCTAATAGTGGCTTCAGGTGTTACATCTCTTTTGCTAAAACCTGTTCCTCCTGTAGTTAAGATTAAATCTACCTTTAGTTCATCAGCCATATATATCATCTCTTTTAAAAGCTTTTCTTCATCATCAGGAAGAATTATCCGTTTCTTCACTTCATATCCTTTTGATTTCACAATTTCATCTATAGTCTTTCCACTAATATCTTCTCTTTCTCCTGTAGAACCTTTATCACTAGCTGTAATTATACCTACTTTAAACATAGATTCAACTCCCTAGTTTTTCTATTTTAACAGCAGCCACCTTTAATTCTGGAATCTTTGCAATAGAATCCAGTTCTGTATTAGTAAGATAGTTAGCTGCTCCTTCAGCAAAATGGAAGGGCATAAATAGTACATCTTCGTCTATTATATCAGTAATTTTAGCCCATGTCGTTATACTTCCCCGTCTTGAGGTTAACCTTACCTTTTCACCTTGGGAAATACCTAGTTTATTAGCCGTTACTTCGTTTATCTCAACATAGGATTTAGGGGATAGTTTGTTTAATCCCTTTACTCTCCCTGTCATAGTCCTTGTATGATAATGGTATAATACTCTTCCTGTAGTAAAAATAAATGGGTATTCTGCATCTACTACCTCTGCACTCTCTCTATGGTCTATTGCCATAAATAACCCTTTACCTCTAGCAATTATATCCTTATGGAGATATTCAGTTCCTGGATGGTCTAAAGTTGGACAAGGCCATTGTATACCTTCTTCTTCTAATCTGCTATAGGTAATCCCACCATATTGGGGTACAACAGTCCTAATCTCCTCCATTATTTCAGAAGGATGGATATATTTTTCCTTATATCCCAGTCTATTCATAATCTCCATTATTATCTTCCAATCAGGTTTGGAATCCCCTACTGGTTCTATGGCCTTTCTTACTCTTTGGACTCTTCTTTCTGTATTGGTAAAGGTTCCATCTTTTTCTGCAAAAGAAGCTGCCGGTAATACTACATCAGCCAATTCTGCTGTTTCAGTTAAGAAGATATCCTGTACCACCAAAAAGTCTAGATTTGTTAATGCTTTCCTTACATGGTTTATATCTGGATCTGATACCATAGGATTCTCACCCATTATATATATAAACTTAATATTTCCATTTTCAGCTTCATCTAATATTTCTGGAATAGTAAGGCCAACTTTATTAGGAATATTTGAATCCCACAACTCTTCAAACTTTTCCTGTATTTCAGGTTTAAAAACTTTTTGATATCCTGGTAAATCTGCTGGAAGTCCACCCATATCACAAGCTCCTTGGACATTGTTTTGGCCTCTTAATGGATTTACACCAGCAGAAGATTTGCCTATATTTCCACAAAGAAGACTTAGATTGGATATACTCATTACAGAATGAGTTCCAGTAGTGTGTTGAGTTATTCCCATAGCATAGTATATTCCAGCCTTTTCTGCTTCTGCATATATAAGGGCTGCTTTTATAATATCTTCTTCATCTACTTCACATATTTTTGCAACTATTTCTGGAGTATATTCCCTTACTGTCCTTTCAAATTCTTCAAAGTTCTCCGTTCTCTCTTCAATAAACCTTTTATCATGTAGTCCACGGTTTATAATTACATTCATCATTCCGTTTAATAGGGCTATATTTGTACCTGGTTTTATCTGAAGGAACACATCTGCATAGTCAGCTAATTCAATCCTCCTTGGATCTGCCACTATTAATTTTGCTCCTTTCTTAATAGCTCTTTTCATAACCGTACCAATTACTGGATGGTTTTCTGTAGTATTAGAGCCAATTACAAATAATGCATCTGTATCCAAAATTTCCTCTATGCTATTAGTCATAGCACCACTTCCCAATGTAGTTGCAAGACCTGCAACCGTTGAAGCATGTCAGAGGCGAGCACAGTGGTCTACATTATTGGTCCCTATTACTGCTCTGAATAATTTCTGGAATAAATAATTTTCTTCATTTGTACATCTAGCTGAAGTCAGTCCTGCAAAGGCTTCTGATCCATATTCTTCCTTTATTTCTTTTACTTTATTCACTATTAATTTATATGCTTCATCCCAACTGGCTTCTTCAAATTTACCATCTCTCTTTATAAGAGGAGTTTTTAACCTATCTGGATGATTTATAAAGGGATAACCAAACCTACCCTTAACACAGAGTAATCCATTATTGGCCTTTCCTTTAGCTGGTTCTACTCCTACAACTTTATCTCCTTTTACCAATATTTCTATTTGACAACCTACACCGCAGTAAGAACAAGTTGTTTTTACTTTTTTCACTTCCCAAAGTCTAAACTTTTCTTTTCTCTTTGGCATTAAAGCTCCTACTGGACATGCAACAACACAGTTTCCACAGGATACACAATTGGACGTAGCTAATCCCATATCGAAAGGAGTAACCACCTTAGTATCAAACCCTCTATTTTCTAATCCAATCGCATCAGTACCTTGAAGCTCAGAACATACTCTAACACATTTACCACATAAAATACATTTATTAGGGTCATAGGTATAGAAATGGTTGGAATAATCTATAGGGTAGTTCTTTTTATCACCTACATAGGTTCCCGTTTCAACACCATATTCAAAACAATAGTTTTGAAGGGCACATTCCCCTGATTTATCACAGGTAAGACAATCGTTAGGATGATTTGAAAATAATAAATCTAGTATATCTTTCCTTGCATTGATTACTTTTTCGCTATGGGTCTCTATAGCCATTCCATCCCTTACCATAAGGGAACAGGAGGTTTCAAGTTTTCCTTTACCTTTCACCTCAACTAAACATAACCTACAAGCAGCATGAGGTTCTAATCTATCATCATAACATAAAGTTGGTATGTCTATTCCAATTTTTCTACAGGCCTCAAGTACTGTAATATGGTCCTCTACTTTATATGTTTTACCATTTATGGTCATTTCAGCCATCTTACTCAACTCCTACTTGCTTTTCTCATCTTCTAATAGTTTTTCAAATATACCATCTAGCTCTAAAGCTTCCTTCCAGCTAGTTTCTATAAACTTTCCATTTTCCTTTTTATAAGGGTTTTCTGGTTCTTCTACGTATATTAATTCAGTAGTAAGCCTTCCCTTTAAGCATAAAGGTCTTCCTTCTGAAGGAGCTTTTGCTCTAACAGCAATGTTTTTACCATTTTTAGATAATACTTCAAAATTACATCCATAATCGCAGGCTTTACATTTCACGCCTTTCACATTGCTCTCCCAAGTTCTTGTTTTTCCTAAAAGTCTTCTATCTATAAGAGCCCCTACAGGACAAACAACTACACATCTATTACAAGAAACACAGGTAGATTCCTCTAAAGAAAAATCTGCATTAGCAACTATTCTAGTATTAAATCCTCTTCCTGCAAAGGAAAGTACTTCTCTACCCTGTATCTGTGCACAAGTCCTAACACATTTTCCACATAAAATACATTTACTATCATCTTTCAAAATATAAGGACTAGATGTATCAACATAATTAAGTTTCCTAGCTCCATCATGTTCTCTAAATTTTACATCATACCTATAAGCATATTCTTGTAGTAAACATTCCCCAGCCTTTTGACAAGTTAAACAGTCATTAGGATGATTATCCAAAAGCAATTGGAGTATTTCCTTCCTTAATTTTACTACTTTTTCCGTTTCTGTATATACTACCATTCCTTCTTTTACCTTTGTAGAACAAGAAGTTTCCAATTTACTTTTCCCTTCTATCTCCACTAAACACATCCTGCAGGCAGATACAATCTCCAAATTAGGGTCATAACATAAAGCTGGTATATCTATGCCTGCTTTCTTAGCTGCTTGAATAATGTAATAATCCTTAGGCACAGTTACCTTTTTTCCATCTATAGTAAGAGTTACTTTTTCCATAACGAACCTCCCATTTCTATCTCTTTATAACTGCTCCAACTGGACAAACTTCCATACACGTACCACATTTAATACATTCTTCAGTATTTATTACATGTCTTTCCTTTACCTTTCCACTAATACATGAAACAGGACAGTTCCTAGCACATTTAGTACAACCTATACAATCTTCTGTAATGAAAAATTGTAATAGGGCTTGACATGAACCTGCAGGACATCTTTTTTCATAAACATGAGCTTCGTATTCATCCCTAAAATATTTTATTGTGGATATTACTGGGTTTGCAGCTGTTTGTCCTAAACCACATAAAGAACCGTTGGTTATGGTTTCAGATAAGGATTCAAGGGTGTCTAAATCTTCTGGTTTTCCTTCACCTTTGGTTATTCTCTCTAATATTTCCAACATCCTCTTAGTTCCTTCTCTACAGGGTACACATTTTCCACAAGACTCTTCAACAGTAAAATCTAGGAAAAATCTTGCAATATCTACCATGCAATCATCTTCGTCAAGTACAATCATTCCTCCAGACCCCATTATAGAGCCTAGTTTCCCTAGAGAACCAAAATCAACTGGAGTATCTAAATGTTCTTTTGGAATACATCCTCCTGAGGGTCCTCCCGTCTGTACTGCCTTAAATTCTTTTCCTTTAGGTATTCCTCCACCTATATCAAATATTATCTCCCTTAGTGTAAGTCCCATAGGAATTTCTACCAAGCCCGTATTGTTTATCTTGCCACCTAATGCAAATACTTTAGTACCTGGAGAATCTTCGGTTCCTATACTTTTAAACCATTCTACTCCATTTTGGAATATGGCAGGAACATTGGCAAAAGTTTCAACATTGTTTATAATGGTAGGTTTTCCCCATAGCCCTTTATGAGCAGTCCTATGAATTTTTGTCCTTGGCATTCCTCGTTTACCTTCAATGGACTCCATCAAAGCTGTTCCTTCACCGCATACAAATGCTCCTGCTCCAAGCCTTAACTCTATATCAAAATTAAAATCTGTTCCAAATATATTTTTGCCTAACAAACCCTTTTCTTTAGCTTGTTCTATTGCAATTTCTAGTCTATGGACTGCAATAGGATACTCAGCCCTTACATATATAAATCCTTGGTCAGAACCTATGGCATAACCGCATATGGCCATAGCTTCCAATACAGAGTGAGGATCTCCTTCAAGAATAGATCTGTCCATAAATGCTCCTGGATCTCCTTCATCTGCATTACATATTACATATTTTTTATCCGATGGATACTTAAATGCTGTTTCCCATTTCCTCCCTGCTGGAAATCCTGCTCCACCTCTACCTCTCAAATTAGCTTCCTTCATTAAATCAATTACTTCTTGTTGTGTCATATCCATAACTACCCTGGCTAAAGCCTGGTACCCATCTAAGGCTATATATTCATCTATATTTTCATAATCAATTATTCCACAGTTTCTCAAAGCAATTTTAGCTTGCTTTTTATAAAAATTTACTTCAGATACTGGTTTGACTCTTCCATCTTCAATAGCCCCTCTATACACTAATTCTTCAACAATTTCATCATTACATAGATGCTTTTCTACAATTATATCTACGTCCTCTTCTTTTATATGACTGTAGAATATACCCTCTGGATATATTTCAATATTGGGACCTGTCTCGCATAATCCAAAACAACCTGCTAAACTAACCTTAATATTTTCATCTAAACCCTTTTCTCTTATTTTTTCTTCAAATAATCCCTTGATTTCTCCAGCATTAGAAGAATGGCAACCAGGTCCCCCGCATATTAAAACATGTTTCCCAGGTAAAACTTTATCCTGGTTTCGTAACCTTAATCTCATGGTCTCCAAGGTTTTTTCTTTAATATCATTTAACTTTTGGATTGTCATCATGTTTTACGCCTCCAATTATCTATGCTTATTTAATATTTCTTCTACATCATCGGCAGTAAGCCTACCATATATATGATCATTTATCATTAATACAGGGGCTAAACCACAGGCTCCTAGACACCTAGTAGCATTAATAGAAAACTTTCTATCTGGAGTTGTTTGCCCTACTGTTATTCCTAATTCCTTTTCTACTTTAGCTAATATCTCTTGAGCTCCTTTTACATAGCATGCAGTACCTAAACATACGCCTATTTTATTTTCTCCCTTTGGAATTAGGGTAAATTGAGAATAAAATGTAGCTACTCCATAGATTTCAGATAATGGAATTCTAAGTTCTTCAGAAACCATCTTTTGAATTTCTATAGGAAGATAACCAAATGATTTCTGAGCTTCTTGCAATACTGACATTAGTACGCCCTTTTTTCCTCTATTCTCTTCTATAAAAATTTTCAAATCTTTTATCTTCTTTTCATTTTCTTTCCAATCAAATATAAATTCCATCTTCAAACCTCCCTTGTAATCTAACCCAAAAATAGACAGCCAATATTCGAATATGCTGTCTCTTTTTTCAATAGATGTTTTATCCAATATTATCCATTCATATTTAGTTTGTAATATTAACAATAAGTCCAATATATTCTTATATAGTAATGTATTTTGGAACAATTGTCAATATAGCCAGCTTGAAGGATATTAGGTTTTTGCATCCATATAATCAATTTAAAGGCATTTTAGCATAATTATGCTAAAACGCCTTTGGTTTGATTAACATATTTGGTATAGAAAAATAGCCTTCTCTCCCAAATATTATGTTTTCTCTACTTATTCTAGTATATACTCCAGCAAATTTCTCATTATACATATAAACCCCAATGTTAAGCTTAAAATCTCTAACCTTGGGTTTCCCATCTTCAAATTGAATAAAAGGTCTAGTAAAAGGGTCAATGAATTCTTGGAATAGGTAGTCCTTATTCCAACAATTCGTAAGTATTTCCTTCCACTCATCAAAAGAAAAATCCCTACCAGCATTGACTCCTTTGGAGGCAAAAGAATCTATTGGTTTTATTATATATTTGTCCTTATTATTTAAAACTTTCTTAAATATCTTTTCATCTCCACCAAATTCCTCAGTAATAGGCACATGCTTTTTAATGAGTTTTCTTTCTTCTTCTGATAAGAATGATAAAGTATCTTTGTCGTGAAGTATCTTAAATATTATTTTATTATGCATTATTTGAGATCTAAGAGAACCAATAACACAAACAGTTCCATCTTTATAAGCCTTTATTAAATCAGGTATTTCATTGGATTTTTCCATAAATTCTACGGTTACTATTCTTCTATATATAAGATCTATTCTCATACCTTCATAATATAGTTTACCATCTATATACCTTAAATCCCTAGGATCTACAATAACTGCATTATAACCTTTCTTTATATAAGCCTTTTTAAAAGTTTCAAACTCAGCTGTTATTCCACTTTCTTTAAAATCTACAATTGCTATATTAGGATTATCAACCTTTTTATCAAATCTACTGTATATCCTTAGACTTTCCTCAACCCAGCTATCAATTAATTCAAAGTATGAAATTTGATACTTCTCTTTCATCTTTTCCATGGATTTAGTTTCTAACAATATATTGGAAAAAATATTATCTTCGTTCATACCTGAAGTACCATCTGTATTTACTTCAATAAATTTAAATTTATCTCCTCCCCCGTAGAAAAGATCGAACCTTCCTATGGGAATATTTATATCATAACCTGGATCTACCAATATAAGTTCTTCCAGCAATTTTGGATATTTGAATTTTTTCCTATATTGGGATGATTCTAAATAATTATTTGTGACTTTATTGGCTATAGATATTAAAATGTCACCTATTCTATGAAAAGTTTCAATATCCTCTTCAGTAAAAAACATTGGCTGGTATAGAAAAGGTATAGGCTTTCCTTTATATTTTGCATTGGAATTTTCTACTTTTTCCACTGTTCTTATATAGTCTTTATAGTATTTTTCGGGGTTTTCCTTTATTAAATCTATATATTCTTTAGTTAAACTCAACCCGTCCATGCTCATTCCCCTCCACTAAATGGTTTAATATACACCAATTTATTGATTCTTTTTTCCCTAGATATTCTTTTTCTCTTATTATTTCATAAGGATTCTTTTTTTCCATTATCATTTTTTCTAAAGGTAGAATATATCTTAATTCATCTGAATTTAAACCAGCCTTTGCTATTTCCATAATCATCTTTCCTATTTCATATATGGATTTATCTTTGAATTTACCATCTATACCCTTGTTAAAAATGCTTATTTTTGTCTTTTCAACATCATCAATAGTTAAATCCTTAATATGCTCATATACTTTATTTAAATTATTTTTATCATATAATATTCCTTTTAATAAAGCAACTGCAGCAAGGTTTAAAGGGTAAGGTATAGCATCTATCATACGTATTTCTATATATTTTTTTGTTCTTACATCTGGAAAAAACATAGTGAGCATATGTTCTAACTCTTCAATTGAATAATTTTCCGGATTGAAAATTTCTTTAACTAATTTATTTCCAGTGGAATACATATTCTTCCCATCATCCATAAAAATAGGAGGACCATTTAAAATATATTCTGCATATTTTTCATAACCAAAATCCTTGTCAAAAACACCTTTTACTATACCAGACCTATCCCTATCACAATTTTCCCAAATATAAGCTCTTAAATTATGTTTATTCCACCTTTGTCCTTCAAAATAAAATCCATTATCAAACATAGCATATAATACAGGTGATAGTGCATTGGCTATTTTGAACTTTTTAATATAATCTTCCTCTGATTTATAATCCACAGCTACTTGTAATGAGGCTGTACCCTTCATCATATTATGGGCATGGATTCCTTTATTCTTAAAATATTCAAACATATAGCTATATCGCTTCTTTGGTAAAATTTTAATATCATTGATTCTAGTTTCTGGATGATAGCCAATAGCAATCAATCCTTGGTTTTTTCTTTCTAAAATTGGTATTATCTGTTGAAGAAAACCCAAATATTCCCTTTCTATCTCCTCAATATTCTTTTGTGGTTTTACACTAAACTCTAATTGACTTCCTGGTTCAAGAGTTATTACTTTATTGTTGCTATTAAGTCCTAACAAATAATCTCCTTCATAACTGCCTTCCCATCCTTGAGTTTCTAATTCCTTTAAAGTCTCTTCTACACCATCTTTACCGTAATAAGAAATAGTTTGTAAAGTATCTTTATCTATTACAAAATGTTCAAATTCTATTCCAATTTTAAAGTCTTCTTCAATTTTTTCATGGCTTTTGAAATATTTTACTATTTCATTTACTTGCTTATTATAATCCACCTTTTATATCTCCTCTCCAATATCCTACTAATATATATTATTTCAATTATCTAATATTCAAATACCCATTAAAATTATTCTTAAAAAATAAAGTAGCTTAATTTCTAATAATTAGGCTACTTTATCAATATTTAACTATGTTATTTTACTAATACATCTATTACTGCTCTGGTAATATTCTGCAATTCTTCTGGGCTTAATTCAATCTGAACCCCAATTTTACCTCCACTTATAATTATTGTTTCTAGGCTAAAAGCAGATTTATCTATAAAAGTAGGATAATCCTTTTTCATACCTATTGGTGAACAACCTCCTCTAATATATCCAGTATGCTTGGTAATATCCTTTACAGGTATCATTTCAATCTTTTTTTCTCCAGAGACTTTTGCAGCTTTCTTAAGATCTAATTCTTCTGCTACAGGAATAATAAATACATATAGTCCTCCACTATTTCCTTGAGCTACTAAGGTCTTAAATACAGACTTTAGGTCTTTCCCAATCTTTTTAGCAACAGAAATTCCATCTATTCTACCATCTTTACCATCATAAATGATTATTTTGTATTCTACATTATTAGTGTCAAGAATACGCATTGCATTGGTCTTTACTTTTGACAAATTGCCCACCTTCTTAAATTATCTAAACATAGTTTAATATATTATATCAAAATATATACAAAGCTCAACTTTGTAAGCCCATGAGAAAAAGCCTATATAACAATTAAGACCCCTCATTTCGTATATTTGTTTTATTGTTTTGGTTAATCTTTGCATATTATCTACTAAATTGCTTAAACTAATCTAAACTACTTTATATGGAGGTTTTTAAATGCAAATATCAGCAAGAAATCAATTAGATGCTACAATTAAAGATATAATCAAAGGGCCTGTATCTACAGAAGTTGTATTAGATGTTGGCGGTCAGGCAATGGCAGCTTCCATTACTACTACATCCGCCAATAACCTAAATTTGAACATTGGAGATAATGTTACCGCCCTAGTTAAAGCATCTTCTGTTATGATTATGAAATAACTACTATGAATCATATAAAAGGATTCACTAATATTAACATTAAGTACCCAATGACAAAAAAATATTTGTAAAAAATATTAATAATAGCTCCTTCAAAGAATGTTCCCTGAAGGAGCTATGCAATTTTCATTACATATTGTACTATTATAATTTAGAAATTTAAATATCCAAAATCTAAACCTTCTGAGCTGTTTTAGAAAAATATAATCCCATAAAGAGAAAAGCTATGGCAAACAAAATTTCCATAAAAATTTCATACCTTATATCTAAAAATGAACTAGCTTGCATATCATTTATTCTAACAAAATAATAGGTTGGAAAGAATTTTGCTATGGTTAAAACCTTCTTGCTTAAAAACTGTTGAGGTACCATTACACCTGATATAAAAGAAGTGCCTAGGGATAATACTGTAGATATACTATTTATTACATATTTATTCCTAGTAATATTATTAACTAAAAATGTAAGACATAAAATTGAAAAGGAAAAAACTATAGTATTAATTACATACATGCCAAAATTCACTTCTCTTATATATTTTCCCTTTAAAACGATACTTCCTAGAATAAAAATTAATGTGATAATACTAGCTAATGTCAATTGTCCAAAATACATCTCCCTATTAAACTTTAAAAATCTCTTTGAGGATATTTTTCTTCTATTTTCAATATTGAGATCCGTAAAATCTGACATTACCAAGCCCATTACTGCAATATAAGTGGCTATGATTACATAACCCGTAAAATTGAAATAAGATCTAAACCATTCATTAGCACCATAATTTCTTACTTTGCCACCATCTTTGATTAATTCCACATGGATTTTCTCATTTAATGCTGTATTTATGCCATCTAAGTCAAATTTACCCTCTTTATAAGTCGCATTAAGAAAGATAAAAAATTTATTGAGTTGAGTTTCAATTTGCATGGATTCAATCTTCCTATCATCCCTATAGACTTCAACTGCTTTTTCCTTATTTATTACCTTTTTTTCAAAATCCTCAGGAATTACTATTATAGCATCTGCTACTTCCAAAAAGATTTGCTCTTTAATAGATTCCTCATCTTGAACAACATCTACTATATGGTTCTTCTCTCTTAAATAATCCTTTAAACTATTGGATAGTTGGCTATTATTATTATCTATTATTCCAATATTCAACTTAGTCTCTATAAAACTTGTTTCTCTTCCAGTAGAATTGTAACCATTTATAATTGATAAAATGAAGAATACTATAGTATAAGATAGGATTGCCCATTTGTTTCTCAAGGCTATTTTAATAAAATACTTATATACTATCATAGTTTCGCCTCCTTAAAAATATATAGGATGTGAATATTAAGGCTACAGAATATATAGCTAAAATTATAATGCCTTCTCTGGCACTTTTAGTGCTTTCCAATAAGTTTATCCTATATAGATTATTGCTTATAATGGAGATTGGATTAATTCTACCTAAAATAGGGATGTTTTTATCTAACATTATCTTAATATGGGGACCCATCATGCCTGTTAAAAAGGATAAAATTAAAGTAGTTGCTACAGCCATTAAAGTTTTTACATTGTGATTTCTATTATTGGAGGCACCAATAAATATTCCAAGGGCAGTTCCAAATAGATTGCCTAATATTATGAAAATACTACTATATTTAGTCTCATTAAATAGTTGAATTTTTAAAGCATATTTAATAAAGATAAATAGTATCCCATTGGCGAATAGATTCAATGCTAATGCAACTATAACTCCTGCTATTAGAAAATTATATTTTTTTAATGGAGTAATATTAATTCTTGCACCTATATTAGATAAATTAGCTTGAATTAAGCTAACTGTTGTAATTCCAGCAAAGGCTCCATAGGTAGAAACCATAGCAATTAATGAATAAAAAGTAACAATTATTGGATTTGCATTCTGATTCCTATCCAATATATAATCTACGTCAAAATCATAATTTTCAATAGGCCTACTTAGTCTTTCCATCTGCTTTATCTGTTCAATTATTTCTTTTATTATAGTTTGATTTATGCCAGATTTTTTTACCATTAGATTTAAGTCCTCATCTATAAAACCATGTATCTCATCATTGCTTACCTTTTCTATGGCTTGGTCCTTAGAAATTTTATGAATGTTTAATATTTCAATTTCTTCTAATATATATCCAATTCCATTCCCTTCTTCTATCCCTACATCAATATTTTTTAACTCTATATTCATCATGCCACTAAAGGCCACATAGAAAAAAATAGATATAATTAATGGATATACTAAGCTCCAAAATGAAAATCCAAAATCCCTAAATAAATTTTTCCCTTGATATAAACAATTTCTAAATAGATTTCTCATATTAATCCCTAAGCTCCTTTCCTGTTAACTCCAAGAATACATCATTCAATGTAGGTAATTGACTGTGAAGCTTGGTATAGGTTAGGTCCTTTTCCTTAATAAAATCCAAAAGATTGGTTAAGTTGTTGAGACCATTTTCAAATTTTATAATGTAGTCCACCCCATCTCTTTCTATATCGATTACATGGGGCAGGTTTTTCATCCTTAAAACTACCTCATCTTGGATAGTGGAAAATCCAACTACTATCTTTTCTGAAGTGGTTATCATGGATTTTAGTTCTTCTTTGGTCCCCGAAACCAAATCCTTCCCATTATCCATGATAATGATTCTCTTACATAACATTTCTGCTTCTTCTAAATAATGGGTTGTATATATAATAGTGCTACCTTCTCTATTTAGTTCTTTTATTCCATTTAAGATAAAGTTTCTACTTTGGGCATCTACTGCAACGGTAGGTTCATCTAAAAATATTAACTTAGGCTTATGAGCAATCCCACAAGCGATATTCAGTCTTCTCTTTAAACCACCGCTTAATTTTTTAGGATAAAATTTTATAAAATCCTTTAGACCAACAAATTCTATTGCTTCATCTACATATTTTTTTCTTAAATTCTTATCATCCACATATAACCCACAAAAGTAATCTATATTTTCCCTCACCGTTAAATTTTCAAAAACGGAAACCTCTTGAGGTACTAATCCTATTTGTTGCTTTATATTATAAGAATTAGGGGTCATCTTTTTCCCAAAAACTTCTATCTCCCCTTTATCAAAGCTTAGTAAGGATAATATACAATTTATAGCTGTAGTCTTCCCACAACCATTCGGCCCTAAAAGTCCTATAATTTCCCCTTCTTCTACTTCCATATTGAAATGATCAAGAGCAATTAATTCCTTATATCTCTTTACTAAATTATTCACCTTTACTACCATCTACATCACTCCCATATATCATTGTAAGACCATTATATGATTTAAAATCCTACTATTGTAGTGTATAAAGTTATGATTTTATATGACATTTGTCATAACTGAAATTGTATTTGTTGGCAAATGCTAGTATAATTTAAATATAAATATATTTAGTAGTCTTTCAATTTTTTAGGAGGAACTAAAATGAGAAAACTTTGGGAAAAATCCTTGGTTCTATTATTCTGTTTATATAATACTTACAATATCAATCCTGATGGAAATTTGGCTTTTTACTTTCTTACAAGTATTATCTTTTCTCTAGCTTTGGATTTATTCGATAAAAAAGGAGTAAAAATAATTATCTACATTTTATTTTTAATACTATGTTTTTCCAATACTTTATTCCTATTTTATTTACCTCTAATCTTATACAATATGTATTTTGATTTTGGCATATATACTTTATTTACTCTAGCTTTAATGTTAATGGATTTTTCCCCAATGAACTTCTTTATCTCAATCATCTCAGTTCATCTTGCAGCCATGACAAAAAAACATAATATTCTTTTAGACGAAAACAAGATAGTAAGAGATGAATTAAAAGAAGACACCCTATATTTACAAAAGTATAATGAACAATTGAAAATAGATCGGGAAAAGAATATTCAAATTGCCATACTTACAGAGAGAAATAGGATTGCAAGAGAGCTTCATGATTCAATAGGCCATGGGATAAGTAGCAGTATATTGCAGGTAGAGGCTTTAAAAATTATATCTACTGAAGATAAGATGTTAAAAAACTTAGATATTCTCCAAGATACTTTAAAAAACGGAATGGAGGATATTAGAAAGAGTATCCATAATCTATATAATGAATCCTTGGATTTGGAAAGTCAAATCGAGAAACTATGTAGTGAAATACCCTCCATAGACGTAGAATTTATATACAAAATTGAAGATGATTTAAGCTATGGTTTAAAATTCGATATTCTGTCGGTTATAAGAGAAGGCATTACAAATAGTGTTAAACATTCTAATGCAACAAAGTTAAAAATAACCGTACTAGAGCAACCAAAATTTTATACAATAATAATAAAAGATAATGGAACCAATTTTAATGGAAAGATTCTATTGTCTACTAAGGGTATTGGTCTTATTGCCATTAAAGAAATAGCCTATAAATACAATGGCTTTGTAAATTATAAATTTGATGAAGGTTTCAAAATTCATCTAACTTTAATGAAAGGATAATATATATGAATATAATAATTATAGATGATGACCCTCTAGTGGTAGAATCCTTAAAGACCATAATAGACGCCAATGGAATAGAAATATTGGCTGTAGGTTATGATGGCCATCAAGCTGTAAAACTTTATGATAAACATCGACCTGATTTAATCCTTATGGATATAAGAATGGAAAAGATGAGCGGAATAGATGCAACTAAGGAAGTATTAAAAATAGATTCGAATGCTAAGATACTATTGATTACCACCTTCCAAGATGATGAATATATCGGCGCAGCCCTTTCCTTAGGTTGCAAAGGTTATATATTAAAACAAAATATCAAAGGAATTATCCCTGCTATAAATGCAGTCTATTCTGGAAATTTAGTCTTTGATTCAAAAATTGTATCCAATATTAAAAAATACTCTAAAAAAGATGATATAGATATAGATTTATCTGAACGGGAATTTGATATTTTACTTTTGGTAGCAGAGGGATTAAATAATAGAGAAATTGCTGAGAAATTATTCTTAAGTGAAGGAACTGTTAGAAACTATATTTCTAACATGCTGGACAAACTCTCCCTACGGGATAGGACTCAATTGGCTATATATTATTATAAGATGAAGTATGGGGTGGAAGAATAATGGGACAGCAGGGACGGTTCTCTCTGTCCCACTCTGCATTTTACTTACCTTTTCACTTAATACTTCGCAGAAAGTAAATAAAATCTATCAAAATGTATTAGAACATGAGGAATTACCATAATATGGTGTTAGGCGATGGAACCCATAGAAACATCCAATGGTAAAATACACCCTTCATGTATTAATCAACGCATCTTAATTATTTTTGCATTAACTTTCTTCTTGTCTCTTCATCAAGTTTTTCTAGTGCATATCTGAATGAAATCCTAGGCATCCTTTTTACATTTTCAGATAGATATTTTTTCAATTGAACTGGCTCTTTGCTACCATAAACTTTAAGCATCCATCCATATCCCTTTAAAACCAAATCATTTTCGTCACACATTAGCGCATCTGAAATCATAAATGGATGTAATTGTTTACTCATCCCCTTGTTTATTGGGTATATTAAAATGACCGCTGCCGCTCTTCTCATCCAAAATTCTGGTCTATCACACCATGCGAGTATTTTATCAAATAGATCATTATACTCTGCTAATAAAGCTCCAAATGCATGTGTACAGAAATCATCGCAATCTCCCCATCCTCTTACATAATTAATTAACCATCTTTCAAATCTGTCAAATATATGATATGTATAATTTTTTCTTTCTCTAAAAGCTATGTCATACGCAATCACACCCATTGCCCATGTTTTCTGCTCTAATAAGCTTTCACATATTTCAAGCTTGCTTTCAAATGATTTATTCTCTATCAACTTATAAACTCTAGATGCAAGTTTTCTCACGTCACTAGTTTTATGTTTTCCATCATCAGGCTTTAGGGCAATAAGTTCATGGCTTACATAGTTTATAATATTCTCCACTTGTAATTTCTCCTTCCTTGCAACATAGTTGCCTGTTATTTCTATTTTGTTTCCATAAGATATTTTGTAATTTTTATATTCTTCTAGGTATTCTTTGCATCCTTATCTTTATCTCTAACCTTTCTTATTGATATATCTTCAGTGCAATTAATAATAAATTCACCATTTAGGTTGACAATCATATCTCGCAGGGATGCTATAATCGACATTAACAAATATTTGACCATGTTCCTCATAAAGTTCTGATATTCTTTTTGCTATATCATCAGCATATTTAATTAACTCAAAAGCTTTTGGTGTAAAATTTATATTCTCAATTACCATTTTCCCCTCTAACAACTCTTCTTTTTTGTTTATTACATTTTACACAAGAATTGTAACTAACTTCCCGAGTGTTTATGACGTCCGTCAATAAACATTTATTTTGATACAAGAAATTAAACCGTATTTATCCTTGAAAACAGGATGTCGAAAACACTCTGTTAGCAGAAGTATCAACTATGAAATTTTATCCCCCCTTATTTCCTCACATATGGTAGCATGAAACCTGTCTGAGCTGTATAGTCTTCCCATTCGCTCCCAAACTTGCTTTTCAAAGCCTTCTCTTCTAACTTTGCACGATAAATTTCACTAGGAAGAAACAGGAAAAACACGCCAATTAGTCCTAACCAGCTTCTAAGAGCGATAGGAAGCCCTGTAAAAGCAATAGTCATTCCAAGATACACTGGATGGCGAATAAACCTGTACGGTCCGTTCTTTACTAATACATCCAATTTCGGTTCAACCTCTCCAAAAAATGCCTCTTTTATATGCATCGCAGACCAGATAACAAGGGTAATTCCCACAGACACTATAAAAAGCCCCAGAAATTTTGCAACCTCTGTGGATATAGGAACCCTGATTTCCACTAAAAAGCTGATAATAAAAACTCCGATTCCTGCTATTACATTAAGAATAGATGGTAGGAATTCATTCTTATTTTGGTTCATTTTAACCTCCTATACTCAACATCATTGAATATTTGAGCTAACGGTTTGTTTTTAAGGAACCGACGAACGGGCCCCGCAGAGCCCTTCCCTTTAGTGATGTAAGCCCGGTGAGACGGTTTTGCAGACATGACCTATGAGCACGCCTGAAGCGTAAAAATATTGTTAATGGATTCAATTTAGAATTTATCAAAAATTCAGTAACATCATCACCTGTTAGAGGTGTAGAAAACATACTTATTATTGGTACCATGATCCAGGCAAAAATAGAGAAAGCTATTATGATGGTGAAAAACATTGAGACACAACTGTAAAATAAATTTTGCACTTTTCTGTTAAAAACAAACAATAAATTAAGTATACATATAATAACCGGCATAAGCATTCCTGCAATTATTGTATGCCCTAATTCATGAAGAAATATATAAATAACTGTTGCAAGTATTATCGAACCTCAATTCAGGAATACCTCCAATGCTGACTATATTTCCGAATTAAGGTTCGGAAATATCATACTATAATAGCTCCTATTCCATTAACCACCCCCTCAAATAAATCATTTTTATTAAAATATATCTAATATCAGCTCCACTTTCTAGTAATGGATGGCAAATGAATGCCTTAATATTCTACTTGCTTCTTCTTTACTTAATATTTCTGGCAGTTTGTTTTCTTTTTTTGGTCTAGGTAAATTATATACTATGTCATTTCTATTCAATACATCTTTGAAATACAATTTAATTACACTTAAAACTTGATTGGCATAAGAATGGGACCTTTAACCATAATCTAATCACCCTTTTACCAGCTGTTACCATATGCCATTCTACATACTTTTCTAAATCCCTTTATTCTTAGGTACTTTTTCAAAATGGTCAACTCTTCATCAGACAATTGAGAAATATCCTGTCCAGTTACAATCACTTTTCCTGAAGTAAGATTATCTAACCCCCCTAACATATTTAGCAAAGTAGATTTTCCTGACCCAGAAGTTCCTACAATTGCAAGAAATTAGCCCTTTTGTACTATTAGGTTCTTCTCCATAATATTTTTTTAGATCTATAGTTTCCAATATATTAAATGTAGTATAATTATATATCTTTATCAATATTACTCTATGCTTTGATAGCTTATTCAATTTCTATATACCTTTATCTACCTTCCAAATCCTGAACAAATTTTTTTGCAGCAGGGGATAAAGATACAGTTTTTAAGAAACAAACTCCAATGGCTCTTTTGGGCATTTCTTCAGATAATTTCAATTCATATACCAATCTACTTTGTAAATATTTATTGGAGAATTCTTTCACAACACAGGATATACCTAGATTAATCCTCGCAAATTCCAATAATAAATCATGGGAACCTAGTTCAATTTCAGGCTCTATTTTAACTCCTTTTGATAATAAATATTTTTCTACATATTGTCTTGAGTTTGACTTAGGTTCAAGTAATATCAGTGGTAGCTCCGATATTTCCTTAAAGCTTAAAGGCATAGGAATGTTGTCTATATATTTTTCTCCACAGACAAATATATCATGAATATCCATTAACTTTATTATCTCCAATGCAGAATCCTTAATGGGTAAATTGCAAATTGAAATATCAACTCTCCCTGATTTAAGTAGATTACATAGTTCTAAGGTTGTACGATTTACAATCTTTAATTTAATATTTGGATATAGATTATGGAATTTTTCTAAAAAGGCCAATAAGAAATAACGTGATATAGTATCCCCAACCCCTATTCTCAGTTCTCCTGTCATAAGGTTTTTGGACTCCATCACTTTTTTTTCCCCTACATTAATTAGATTAATAGCAGAGTTTGCATATTCAACTAATATCTGTCCCTCATTTGTAAGTACTACTCCTCTAGGGGTTCGTGTAAATAAACGTACCTCTAGTTCAGATTCAAGCTGCATAATTGCTTGACTGACAGCTGGTTGGGTCATATATAGGGATTTTGCAGCTTTGGAAAAGCTTCCATATTTGACTACTTCACTAAATATTTTATATAAATCTAATCTAATTGACATATAAGCCCCCCTTATAGCTCATATCGTATATATTTATTTTACTTATATCATATAATAGCGTATATTACAAGTGAGAGGGTATTTTTGCTTCTCAAAATAAATTTAGAGGAGAGATTGAAATGGAAAGGATGGTTGGAACTGTTGCTAGGGGACTTCTTTCTCCAATTATGAAAGAAGGGGATAATATTGCTGAAATCGTTGTAGACACTGTACTAAAAGCTTCGAAAGTAGAAGGTTTTCCTATTAACGATAAAGATATCGTATCTATAACTGAATCTGTAGTCGCTCGTACTCAAGGAAACTATGCAAGCATTGATGATATTTCTAAAGATATAGTTTCAAAATTTGGAGAGGAGACTATCGGGGTAATATTTCCCATTCTAAGTCGTAATCGTTTTGCTACTTGTCTTCATGGTATTGCGAAGGAAGCTAAAAAGATAATCTTAATGCTTCAATATCCTTCAGATGAAGTAGGTAATCCTCTAGTGTCCATAGATGAACTAGATGATAAAGGTATTAATCCTTGGACAGATGTTTTAACAGAAAATGAATTTAGAAAACTTTTTGGATACAATAAACACCCTTTTACTGGTGTTGACTATATTGATTATTATAAATCTATAATAGAAGAACATGATACTGAATGTAAAATAATATTCTCAAATAATCCTAAGACCATATTAAATTACACAAAAAATGTCCTTACCTGTGATGTTCATACGAGATTTAGAACAAAGAAGATTTTGAAAGCAAATGGTGGTGAAAAAATTTATAGTCTTGATGATATTTTGACTAAATCTATTGAAGGTAGCGGTTATAACGAAAACTATGGTCTTTTAGGTTCAAATAAAGCCACAGAAGAAAAGGTAAAACTGTTCCCACGAGACTGTCAACCTATTGTGGATAAGATTCAATCTATGCTTAAAGAGAAAACTGGGAAAACTGTTGAAGTTATGATTTACGGCGATGGTGCTTTTAAAGACCCTATAGGTAAGATTTGGGAACTAGCTGACCCTGTAGTATCTCCAGCCTATACTAAAGGACTTGAAGGCACACCAAATGAAATTAAACTAAAGTATCTAGCCGATAACGACTTTGCCCATTTAAAAGGAGAAGAGCTTAAAAAAGCTATTTCTGAATATATTAAAAACAAAGAATCAAACCTTGTAGGTACTATGGAGACACAAGGTACTACCCCTAGAAGGCTTACAGACCTTATAGGTTCCCTTTCCGATTTAACTTCAGGAAGTGGGGATAAGGGTACACCTATTGTATATATACAAGGATATTTTGATAATTATACGAAATAGGGTAAAAATAAGTGGTATTAGTAAAAAGCTATTTACTAATACCACTAACTTTTCTATATTCAATTATCTTTAACTCCTAAATGTTTTTTTAAAAACTTAACTACTTTAGGATAGCAATCAAGTTGGTTTTCTCTTTTTGCTAAACCATGCCCCTCATTATCATATCTTAGATATTCTACAGGGACATTACGATTTTTAAGGCTTGATACAATTTGCTCTGCTTCACTTACAGGAACACGTGGGTCATTTGCACCGTGAATAACCATCAGTGGAGCGGTTATTCTATGGACCTTGTGCATAGGAGACACTTCACGTAATATATCCCTATGATGTTCAAGACTACCATATTCACTTTCACGATGAACACGACGGTATTCTGCTGTATTTTCTAGAAAAGTTTCTAGATTCGACATGCCAACGGTATCAACGCCTGCAGCCCATAAATCTGGATACTCAGTAAGGGAAGAAAGGGTCATATATCCACCATAGCTTGCACCCATAACTGCAATTTTATCTCTCTGTGCCAATCCTTTTCCAATTAAATGATTAACAAGACTTTCGATATCTTTAACGCTATCTAAACGCTTTTCAATATCGTCCAAATGGGTATATCTCTTGCCATAACCTGAAGAGCCACGAACATTAGGCCCAATTATAGAAAATCCTTGGCTAATAAGATATTGTGTAAGTGGATTAAATGTAGGCCTTTCCTGTCCCTCAGGCCCTCCGTGTATATCAATAATTACAGGAGTCTTTCCATCTCCTTTATTTGTTTTATAATACCAAAATGGAACTTCAAGACCATCAAAGGAAATATAACGATGCAATGTAGGTTCAATTAAGTCGTCGGGACAAATACCTTCCATTTCCCTACTAGTAATTCTTTCAATCTTATCATTGTCCATATCTAGCATCCAAATATCCATTGGGCGGTTACCACTGCTTAATGAAAACAATAATCTATTGTCCGTTTTTGACCAGTTTAGTCCATAATAGCTGATAACTCCTCTTGGTGGTTTTGGTATATTTTCCAATCTTAATGTATTGATATTTAAAATTTCAATTACAGAATAACCATCACGATTAATTTCCATTGCTAAATACTTATCATTATATGATAAAGCTATATCCTCAACATCCCAATTTTCTTCATATACCTTCCTCAATTCTTTTAATACTATATCATAGTATGCTACATATTTAAATTCAGCATTTACATCGGTTATAAGGTAAAAACCTTTTGAATCACTAGTCCATCTGGGATTTGTATACTGCGCAAATTCACCACTTAAATCAATTTTTTCCGCTTCTTTTGTTTCTGTGTTAACCATCCATAGATAGTTGTTTGAATACCCTTTAAGTTTATTATAAAGAAGATATCTTCCATCAGGGGATAGTTCAGCAGGAATATTGTAATTATCATTGTTTTCTATAATAATTTCCCTTTTTCCTGTTGTAATATCCATTTGACATATATCATAATTTGCTGGGTTCCTTTCGGTAGATGCATACACTATAGTTTTGCCATCGGGTTTTACGCCGCCAAATGAATAACGAGCCTTATCATTATTTGTTAAGTTTATTGCTTCTGTTTCGCCATGTTTTAACATATAAATTTGTTCTTGTTCATTTCCTCCGCTATCCATGGTAAAAAATATATCTTTCCCATTGGGTGCAACCATATGTTTCCAAATGCGCTCTTTTAAAAAAGTAAGCTGTACCGGTTCATCACCTATTTTGGTTTTCCAAATTTGATCTACGCCACTTTCATCGGATATGAAAGTTATTTCACCATTTCCAAGCCATTGTCCATTGTCTGCAGAACTTATTTTAAAATATTTATCTATTGTAGCCATATAATTCCTCCTATAAATTCAAGTTTTTTACTACCATCATTTGAAACCATAATAAGCATTTCCCCGAATTTCTACCTTTTCCATGGATATCAGACTTATGAATATATTCATCTATTTTTTTGCCTTATCAGCATGGACACACCCATTTTAATTGCTAACATTATATATTGGTAATCTGGGTGTTTTTATGGTATTGTCATCTTCTAATGCTACTTCAGTATATATCACGAAATAAGGCTCATATGAAAAACCTCCTGGCAAAGATTTATCATGCTTATCTATTATATCACTAATATTTTCATTTGTATATTTCCAGCCATCAGTATAATCAGTATCGGTAAATATTAATATCGGCTCCTCCTCTGACTCCAGTCTTAAAACATAAAAATCTACTTTCTGAGCATTATCATATCCCAATAATTCTATTTGAAAATAGTCTTCATTTATTACATACCAATCATCCTTAATTGTATAACTGGAATTAATATTATAAACATCTCTTAAATCTTCAAAAGTAATATGGTCATCTAATCTAATTTGGGCTGAAAATCGAATCATATCTTGGTCTTCTGACTCCTCGTCTTTTTCAGATATAGGCTTTTGTGGTTTTTTATCTTTATTTTTAATATTTCCTTTTTTCTCATTTAAAAATATATCCATAGTCTCTTCCGTTTTTATATGACCATAAAATCCAAAGGCTCTGCCTTCATTGTGATAATCAAAGATGATATTATCTGCTAATATTTCTTCTTTACCATTAGTTAATTTTATTAAACTATAGTAGCCTTTTCCTTTGTACCTGCTGAATAATATTTCATCTTTAGATATACTTATTGGCATAAAGTCAAAATAATCTCCCTCAGTTATCTTTTTCACTTGAGAAGTTCTTAAATCATATTCATAAATATTATGAGCTCTTTTTTCCCAATTTATAAATTCCTCATTATAATCAAAGTTTTGGGAGGTATCTACAGCTTTAGTTGCTGAATACAATAATTTATCCCCATCTAAAGTAAAACTTGGAGTCATGGCAACCAAATCGCTATCCATGAAATTGATTTTATTATAGTTTTTGTCTTTATCTATATCTAATAAAACCACTTCTTTATTTAAAATCATTTCCCTAGCTTCGCCTTCAATTAGACCAATTAAATTATTATTCTTGGGATTTATGGTTAAATTATCTTTATAGGGAAGTACTGTTATATTTTTAAAATCCACATGTGTTTTATTCTTCACATCATATATTCCTACGCCTATTCCATCTGCACTTAATGAACCTGAAGCAGGTTTCTCCATAATATAAATATATTTTCCATCATCAGTTATATCCCATATAATTGGATCATAGCCTATCATCTCATCCGTGAATTTTCTGCCTTCTATTATTGTATTTATTGTGCTTTCTATAGATTCTCTATCTCCCCTAAGTTCTATTTCTACAATGCCAATATTATAGCCAAATTCACCTTCATCCGTAGTCCAACGGGATATTTGATTGCAATATATATTTCCCTTTTTTGATACCCTAAAATTATCATAATAGTAATCATCTATAAATCTCCCAATGTTTTGGACCTTATCTTTACCTTTAGGTTTCATATCATGAATAGTAAAGCCCGTTTCTTCTGTAGAGTATATTATAATATCTTCATCCATCCAATCATAGGATACTATTTTTTCAGCTAATTTATCTGAATTCCCATTTTCAAAATCAAATACATATAAATATCCATCATAGGTATAGGCAATATAATCTCCATATTTTGAAATAATAGGATAGCTAAATTCCCTTCCTTCATGAATTTTAGTCTCTCTCCCAGTGTTTAAATCAGCAAAATACAATCCATTATCTTTAATATATACAATAAAGGGATCCTTCCCTTCTGTAGCATTAGTTGGCATAATGCTACAAGCTGTAAAAAGTCCAGATATTATAATCAAAAACAACACAAATAATGAAATAATATATCTAAATCTAGAATTCTTTTTAGTTAAAGGCGCTATCAATAAAAGTATGAAAGACATTATGCTTCCAATAATGGACATGCTAAATATCCCCTTTAAAATTGCCATATCACACCCTCCTAATCCAATCTTTTAATTCCTTTATATCTTCTTCATCTATTTTTTTATTATTATATAATGAAGCTACTAAGGATTTTACACTGCCACCATACATCTCTTCCAAAAAGTCCTCAGCTTGATAGGATTTATATTCATCCTTATTTACAACGGGAGAATAATAGTTAATTCTACCTTTTTTCCTTACTTTTAGTACATTTTTTTCCACTAGTCGTTTAGCTAAAGTAAGTATAGTAGTATGCTTCCATGTATTATCCTCTCCTAATTTTTCAATTATATCTGCAGTTGTAACCTCTCCATCTACATCCCAAATTATTTTCATTATTTCATATTCTGCTTCTGAGATTTTAACTATATTCATAATGAATCACCCCTTATATTCTACATTATGTAGTATTGATTTAATTTTACATCATGTAGAATGTGAAGTCAATAGTATATTAAAAAAACCATCTCAAAATCAATTTTGAGATGGTTTCATTTTCCATTATAAATATCTATTTCATTGATTCTATGATACTATTAGCAAGGGACTCCATTTCATTGATATTTTCCTCTTTCATAGATGATTTTATTAATACATCCTTCTCTAATACATTCATTTCTTTCATTTCACCTAGAAGTTCACGGATTAATTTTCCAGCTCTAGGTGCCCAAGTTCCATTTTCAATTATCCCAACTGTACGTTTTTGTAAATTCAACGCCTTCATATCTAATAAGAAATTTTGTACTGGTGTATAAATACTTAAATTATAAGTTGCAGAAGCCAATACTAAATGACTATATCTAAATGCATCGGCAATTAAATAAGATACATGGGTTTTTGAAGCATCGTACATAACCACATTAGTCATACCTTTTTCTACTAATCTCATAGCTAAATCTTCAGCAGCTGCTTCTGTATTTCCGTACATTGAGCCATAAACGATTAATACACCTTTTTCCTCAGGTTCATAACTGCTCCATTTATTATATTTGTCGATAAAATAATCTAAATCTGTACGCCATACTGGTCCATGTAGTGGACAAATATACTTAATATCTAAATTACCAGCCTTTTTCAACAAGGCCTGAACCTGAGGTCCATATTTTCCCACTATATTAGTATAATATCTTCTAGCTGGTATTAAGAAGTCCCTATCAAAATCCATTTCATCATTAAACAACTTCCCATCTAAGGAACCAAAGGTTCCAAAGGCATCAGCGGAAAATAGTACTCCATTTGTTGTATCAAAGGTTGCCATGGTCTCTGGCCAATGGACCATTGGTGCTGATATAAATATAAATTCATGTTTGCCGAAGGACATAGTGTCTCCATCTTTAACCTCTATTATATTTTCATCTACTTTAAAATCAAATTGCCTCATAAAATCAAAAGTCTTTTTATTACCTATGATTTTTACATCTGGATAACGACAAATTATTTCCTCTATACAGGCTGCATGGTCAGGTTCCATATGGTTTATGACCATATAATCTAAAGGCCTATCTCCTAAAACATATTTTATATTCTCTACAAATTTGCGGCATACCGACCAATCTACTGTATCTAAAAGCACAGTCTTTTCGTCTAAAAGCAAATATGAATTATAGGAAATGCCTTCAGGAATAGGATGAATATTTTCAAAAAGGACAAGGCGACGATCATTGCCACCAACCCAATATAAATCCTTAGTTACCTTTCGAACATTATACATTAATAAATCCCTCCATATTTTATATATTTTAATTTATTGATTATATAACTAGTTAACCAATGAAATACATCCTATATACGTTAACATTTAGCAAAATATTGTATTTGACCTTAATTTTGGTATATCAAAAATTTGTAAATCTGTAGCGTGTTTTTATCTTAGTTTTGTTTTATTTCTAAATATGGATATACTTGAATAGAACAAGATGATAACGTTAGAAAATAATGTATGATTATTTGTATTAAAATTTCTCATATCCTCTATACTAATCTTGTTGAATACTGATTATATTATACATAAAATGTATTCTGGGGTAAAGTAAATTCATAAATTTTAATAAAACTGAGAAAGCATTAGTTGCCATAGCTTTAGTCTTATTATTCATGGCTGCATATATTGAAGCCCTATTAATTACAAGAATCTAAACTTTACTAAAGCAATTTTCTATTGATTAATCTCACCTTTATCTTTTAGATTTTTAATACTCTCATTAATTTGAATTAATTTCACAGATAAACAGATAAATACTATTCCTAATAGTACTAATAACATATAATTGTTACTAGTATTAGTATTTCCTATGCTCCATAAAGTAAATTCAAATATTGAATTTTCCATAAAAATTCCCATTATTGCAAAGAATAAAATAGTAATTTCACCAACTATCAATGGTTTTCTTATCTCTTTTAATCTATATATCTTGTCTTCAATGTTAGAATATATCTCAAAGGGTTTTCCATTATTTTTCTTTTCTAATATTAACAACTCTCTATTAATCATTCCTTTAGATGTGGCAATCCTACCGCCTTGATTTGCAAAAGGACGAAGTCTTGCCTTCCCCCATGAAAATTGTCCAATATTTATTGGTTTTTCATAATATTTTATTCCTATTTCTTCTATGAATTGTTTATATTCTTTTAACTCTTTGTAGTTTTTATTTCCTACATAATCAATACTATATTGGTATTCATTTGCTTCACAATTCTCAAAAGTATAAAAAAACCGTCCTACATTAACTAACCTATGTCCCTTTTCTGACATTTGATTTAACCATTTTTCTTGACTTCCCATTGGATTTAAAAATATTCTAAATATCTTCTTCATCATCGCCACCACCTTTCGTAGCTTCAATAGCTATATTATATATTTCTTCTAACCGTTCTATTTCCAACTCCACCTGAGCACGTCCCAGTTCAGTTATAATATAATCCTTTTTCCTTTCTTCAGGATTTACTGGACATGGCTCTATCCATTTTTTCTTCGCCAAGTTATTAATTGCTCCATAAAGTGTTCCTGGTCCAAATACCACTCTTCCTTTTGTCTTTTCCTCCACAAATTGCATAACCCCATAGCCATGATTTGGTTGATACATTGCTAATAAGATTAGAAAAGCTGTTTCAGTTAATGGGCCTTCTTTAATCTGCTTTTTCATTTTCCCCCCCCTATTACGCCATGCGTAGTATTTGTTATTATTATATCGTTATCCGTAGTACGTGTCAAGTAGCAAAAATAAAAGATCAAGAGTTTACTCTTGATCTTGGTGGAATATACCATATAGTTGTTTTGCTTTTATAAGACCACAAATTTTCTTATTCTGTCATCTTGAAAGTTATCAAAAAATTCTTCTTTTCTACCTTCCTGTACTATTTGTCCCTCTTCCATAAATATTATCCTATTGGCTATTTTCTTTGCAAAAGTCATATCATGGGTTATGATTAAAATACTCATATTATTATTTGCTAACTTTTCTATTATTCCTGCTATTTCTTCCCTTAACTCTGGATCCAAAGCGGAAGTAGGTTCATCTAAACACATAATCCTAGGATTTAATGCACAAGCCCTAGCAATGGCTACTCTTTGTTTTTGCCCTCCTGAAAGCTCAAAGGGATAAGAATCCCTCTTGTTTACTAATCCCATAGTTTTTAGGAGTTTTATAGCTTTATCCCTTGCTTCTTCTTTGGATACACCAAAAACATTTATAGGAGCCTCTATTATGTTTTCTATTACTGACATATGAGGAAAAAGGTTATAGTTTTGAAAGACTAATCCTATTTTCTTCCTTATAACCTTCATTTCCTCAGAACTAGCATATATACTTTTACCATTATAATCCTTACACAGATAGGATTCATCAATTATTATCGTACCACCATCACATTTTTCCAAATTATTTATACATCTAAGAATTGTAGTCTTCCCTGCTCCAGATGGCCCAATAATTGCTAAAACTTCTCCTGTTTTCAATTGAAAACTTATGTCCTTCAGCACCTGTTTTTCTCCAAATCTTTTGTTTAATCCACTTACTTCTAGAACCATTTTCCCCCTCCTATTCGTAATAGGAATATCTTCCCTCTATTTTATTGAAAACTTCTGTGAATATGGCTGTTAACAATAGATATATAACCCCTACTAATGCTAATGGAATTAATGAAACATCTCTGTTTGAAGCGATTTTTCCAGCCCTTAATAATTCTCCAATTCCTACTATATATACCAGGGAGGTATCCTTAATGAGAGTAATAACTTCATTGGCAATAGAGGGTAGTACTATCTTAAACATTTGAGGCAGTATTACCCTTTTGAATGTTTTATAGGGAGTTAAACCTAATACTTTAGCCGCCTCATATTGTCCCTTATCAATTGACTCTATACCACCTCTAAATATTTCACCAAAATATGCTCCGTAGTTTAATACAAAAGCTATTAGTACAGCTGTAAATCTATCAAAAATTATACCTATTAAAGGTAACCCAAAGAATATAAACACTATCTGCAGCATTAAAGGTGTGCCTCGCATTACCCATATATAAAATTCTGTTATCTTAGACAAAAATTTCACCTTTGATATTCTCCCTATGGATACAAGAATTCCCAATGGAATAGATAATATAAGAGTTAAAGAAAATACTTCTAAGGTTGTAACAAGACCATCAACCATAGATGGCAATAAATTATATATATATATCTAATCATAGTATCATCCTCTTACTTTAATTGTTTCCCCCAAACCATTTCTTATAAATCTCATCATAACTACCATCTTTCTTCATTTCATCTAAAGTATTATTTATCACTTCCAATAATTTATTATCTTCCTTTCTAAGGCCTATACCATATTCTTCTTCTCCAAAGTCCTCCTTAAGGATTTTATAATCTTCAGGATTTTTTTGACTAATATAGTATCTTGCGAGGACTTCATCTGATATAACAGCATCTACTCTTCCCGCTTCTAAATCCATAATTGCCTCATGGTTTGTATCAAATAATACAGCTTGTCCTCCTTCAAAACTTTCTACTACTTCAGGTTCCTTATTTATAGCCTCAAGGGTACTAGAACCATTTTGAACTGCTACCTTCTTATCTTTTAAATCTGTTTTACTATTTATATTAGAATCTGCCAACGTCATAATTATTTGTTTGTTTTCTAGATAGGCTTGAGTAAATGCAACTTTTTCCTTTCTTTCATCATTAATAGAATAACCATTCCAAATGACATCAATATTACCTGAATTCAATTCCGTTTCCTTCATAGACCAATCTATGGGTTGGAACTTTACTTCAAATCCAGCTCGTTTAAACACTTCCTTTGCTAAGTCTACATCAAAGCCTACCAATTCTCCTTTGTCATCTCTAAACCCCATAGGAGCAAAGGTATCATCAAGCCCCATTACTATATAACCACTTTCTTCTAACTTTTCATAAGAGTCTTTCTTGGATATTACCTCTTTTGTGCAACCTGTTAAACCAAAAATATTTAAAATTAATACAGCTAATAAGATAATAAGACAATTGTTTCTTTTCATTATTACATCTCCTTTTATTTAGATTTATAAGTTAGAAATAAAAAAACTCCCGTCTCTAGTATTACACTAGAGAACGAGAGTATTACTCCGTGGTCCCATCTCTATTTATCGATACCTCACAGTATCAACCTTATCGAGTACGACAAATATATGTTTATACTCTAGCACTATAACGGGTGCAGGTAATCCGAAGACAGTCTACTACCTAATAGGATTCGGTGTCTAGCTCAGAGATGTGTTCAAAATACACTCAAATGCCCCTCTCACCAACCGGGAATTCTCTGTATAAGAAATGTATCTTTACTATTTCTCATCGAAGCTTTTATTTCAATTTATTATGGTAATATGTTAATACATTAAAATCATGTTGTCAATACTTATTTTATTATTCGTTTTGTTTCCCCTTAAACAGCAGGTGCTAATTATTAAAACACCCCTGTAATAAATATTATAACTAAAGCTATTGGAATTAGAAATTTTATCAAAGGGCTCCACCAATCATAAACTTTAAGTTTTTCTGCCCCAATATTTGTTTCTTCTTGATACCTATCAAATTTCCATACCAGTAAGGTATAGAAAGATAGTACTAAGGCTCCTAAAGGCATGGCTATATTACCTGAAACATAATCTGCAAAGTCAAAGAAATTTCTTCCCCCAATTAATATAGTTGACCAGGGTCCTTGAGCTAATATAGTTGGATAACCTATTATATATATGGCAATTAAACTTAACCACACAGCCTTTTTCCTATTCATCTTGAACAGCTCTGTAAAAGTCATTACTACAGGCTCTAGATAGCCTATAGCAGAAGAGAGGGCTGCAAAGAATATCAATAGGAAAAACATCCCACCAAATAAACTGCCTGCTGGCAATCTATTAAATAAATTTGACATGGTGACAAATAACAAACTTGCTCCCGCATCTGGTTGTAATCCTAATGCAAATATGGCTGGGAATATAACTAAACCTGCAATTAAAGCTGCTAACGTATCAAATGAAACTATTATAGCAGCATCCGTTGGAATATCGCTATCCTTTTTTAAATAACTTCCATATATAAAAGCCCCACCACTGGCTATACCTATTGAAAAGAAAGATTGGCCTAAAGCTGCAAGCAATACACTTCCATTTATCTTTGAAAAATCTACGCTTAAATACCATCTTAATCCTTTCATGGCTCCTGGAAGTGTTAATGACCTTATTGCTAATATAATTAGCATAATAAACAATGTAGGCATCATTATCTTACATGCTTTTTCTATGCCATTTTCTAATCCTCTAGCAGAAATTAATCCTATTATTATAGTACATGCTAAAGTGAACCCACTTACAGCCAAAGTATTAGATGTAAAGCTTGTAAAAGCCTGAACATATTGGTCAGCTGTTAATCCCCTTAATGAACCAGAAATCATTTTAAATAGATAAGCTAAAATCCAACCCATTATTTGTACATAATAGGTTAATATCAAAAATGCAGACAATACTCCAAGCCATCCAAATAGAACCCAAATACTTCCTTTTCTAGTTAAATGCCTCATACCTTCTACAGGGTTTAGTTGAGTTTTACGGCCTAAACTCATTTCCATAGTAAATAATGGTATACCTATTAGCAAGACTATCAATAAATATACAAGTACAAAAGCCCCCCCACCATTAACTCCAGTTAAATATGGAAACCTCCATATGTTACCAAGTCCAATAGAAAAGCCTGCAGCAGCCATAATGAAACCAAACCGACTCCCCCAGCTTTCTCTTTTATCCATTTATTTCACTCCCTCGTTTTATTTTAAGTAACCAAATTGGAATTTGCCCGAACTGTCTCTAATGAAAGTTCGGGCTTAAATCTAAAAATATTTATTCAAATTCAGTAGGCTCATTAACTTCTACTTTAAATGCATCTAGGGATTTTTTAACTAATTTTCTTCTTAATTCTAATTCCTTATCCGGTGGCAGAGCTGGATTTCCTACTGGATGAGGAATTGCAATAGTTGGCACTATTCTATTTGCACCTACAGATTTTGAAATAGTAGTAATAGTTGCCATGTGGACAATAGGAATACCATACCTTTCTATTTCTTTTACCATGGTTGCACCGCAACGTGTACAGGTACCTCATGTTGAAGTTAGTATAACTCCATCTACTCCAGCTTCTTTTAATTCTTTACCTATCTCTGTACCAAACTTTATTGAGTTTCCCACAGATGTTCCCGTACCTGTTGTAGTATAGAAGTATTCGTAAACCTTTCCTATATATCCATCTTTCTCATACTGTCTTAATATATCTAAAGGAGCTACTCTATCGGGTTTTTCATTAGCATATACTGGATCATATCCACCATGAATAGTATAGTAATCTGCTCCCAAATCGTCTTTTCTACTTATATCATATTTGCCCCACTTTTGGGCACTAGCTGATTCTATCCTATCTGGATTACCCTTTGGAACTATACCACCAGACGTTACCAATGCTATAGTAGCCTTGCTTAAATCCCTAATAGGCATAGCTGGATCTACCTTATCAAATACAGGCATTGGCAATTCCGTTTTAAATTCTTTATCCTTTAGCCTAGCTAGTAGCATTTCAACAGCTCTTTGGGAACCTCTCTTATCTACAAATACTGTTAATCTTCTTCCTTGTGGTATATATCCTTCTTCCTCTGGAGGCCCTAACGGTTCTTTTTTTACCATCTTCTTGACTATATTAGCCATAACAGGTAATGCTTTACGCATACCAGCAGCTGAGTCCGATACGCTAGCAACAATTGCTTTCTCTTTACAAACATCAACTCCAGGGTTTTCAACATACATTCCAGTAACTACGGGGATATTTAATTGTTCTACAACAGCATTGGCAATCTCTCCACAAGCCATTCCGTATCTGCCAGCATTGAAAGCAGGGCCTGTAACCACAATATCTGGTTTGTTTTCTTTTATAGCCTCTAATATATAATTTAATGCCTCTTCTTTGTTTTCATTAAAATAGTTATCCCCACAGATTATAGTTCCAATGACTTCACCTTCATCTTTTATAAGGTCATTAAATCCTAAAGCAGGTCCTATGGTATCTTTTTTAAAGGTAGGCTCAATACCAGCCTTTTCTTCCCCGCCTATTTGACCAAAGAACTGATTTACATAGTATAATACTTTAAATCTTTCTGCCATTTTTCATCCTCCTTTCATCGGTGTTTAATACAACTCTACTGTACAATTGTGGTATCCAATCTCCGAAGTAGAGCCTACTACAGCATTCAGTTCACACATTAGTGTTCCATCTTCAAGTAAAGCCCCTGCCCATCCACCTGCAAGGGTTGCTATAGATTCTGCATTTCCAATTACCTTGTCAGCAGGTGGTAAAGTAACTACATGACTTACATTTCCTGTAGAAATAACAGCTATGGCCTCTTTAGCAGTATCCGCTAATGGTTGACTCATTCCATCTCTGCCTGAACATTCATCCGTAATCAATACAGTTTTTATTCCTGCTGTTTCTAGCCTTTTACAAATCATTAATAAATCAGAGTCCGGATTTCCATAACCTTCCTCTGATACTATGACACCATCTGCACCTAGCATCTTGCATAATTTAGCTGTATAATCGCAAGTTCTAAATTTTCCATCTAAGGTAGTAAGTTCTGGTGTCATTATTACTCCCATAAAGTTTAAGGTCTTACCATGCTGAGCATATAAATCTAAAATAACTGAGTTGTTCTGATGTTGATAAGTGGTAATTTTATCACAGGCAGCAACACAGTTACCACTTACTACAGCCTCATCAAGTTCTTCATTTGGATGGAGTAAGGTTGGTAATATTAACTGACTATTTACACCATAGATATAGGTGTCATGAAGAAGGCCTTGTGAGATAAGCATCTCTACATATAAAACCTTAGGTAAATCTGGGTATTTATTAATTTCTTCAGCTATACTACACATTTCATAGGTTAATATTTCATCTGGTTCAACTCCTCTACCAGCTTCACCAATATATTCTGCTGCCCTAAGTCCTGCTACTCTGACAGTTCCTTCATGAGTATGAGGGTCTAGTCCTTCAATGGGAGTAATATCTATTATTAGATTGTAAGTTTTAGAAAATGGTGTCCATTTGGCCCCCTCACCCCACATGTCTATTACACCTTCTTGGAATCCAACGATATCTCCAATAGTAACTATAGCAGCACCATAAAGTATATTAACTTTTCCTTCTCCTACCTGTTCCATTTTAGATAAAGCCCCTGGAAATCCTTTCCCAGGTCCCTCAATTTTTACTCTAGGTTCAATTACATCCTTTACAGGAATAATTCTTATTCTTTCTCCTGGTCTTGCAATGTCAACTTTTACGTCTTGTATCTTATCATCTTCTTTAAGCACTTCAATTAGCTCTTCTTGATTTACCATTAAGATTCCATTTTTTACAGAAGTTTTTTCACCAAATTGAATATCTTCAATATGGATTCTTCTATGCTCTAATTTCAAAAAAATCACCTCCAAGTAATTTTAAACAAATTCACTGATTGAACTGATTCCTAGATTTTTAAATGTAGAATATAAAAGTTCTTTATCCATTAATGCATAGCTATAGCTATTTCCCTCATCTACATTCCTCATATTCATGTGCTTTTTATAACTTATAATACTGTTTTCAATAATCTCTACATAATAATCCTTAATTTCTTCCTCTCCTTTCTGGACTACTATGGAACGATAAGGGGAAAATAGCATTCTAACACTTGCCCCTAAAGGATGACTAGCTAGTTTCATGCCATTATGGATTAAGTCCCTAACTTTAATTAATACATCTAAAAAAGAACCTTCTACCAATAAACAATCTTCAAATTCCTCCTTTACCAATGGATTATTGGTAACTACTAAATATTTCATCTCTATCCACCTTCTTCTATAGAAAACCAAATACACAGCTGCCTGTTTATTTTTCCCTCATTGTTATTTATTATTTATCAATCCTCAATGGAATTTTTTGCAATGGAACATATGACCATTTAAATTGTGGAGAAAAAAATATATTTAAAATAGACATGACTTAACCGATGAGTACTATTTAAAAGTATTATTGAAAATTTTTAAAATATAAAAAACCTGGTCTCTAAATTCTTAGAAACCAGGTTATATTAACAACCTTCTAACTCTACATTAAATCCTTTTCTCCATGCAAATATATTGATTAGAATTAAAGCTAATATATATATTAGCATGCCATATTTAAACATAGTGGCAATATAATGAGCTCCTGCTAAAAGTCCCAATATTAAAACATAAAATATAGCCATTATTCCTTCTCCTTTATTAACCTCTTCAAAAGGTTCTGAAAAAGGTAATCTTTTAGTTGTTAGATTAAAACAAATTATTATAAATAATAGTAAAGCTAGCAGCAAGACTACTAAATCTATAAATATTTTACCCCTAAATATAATCATATAAATTGTGCTAATAAAAATATATAAGGGGAGTATTAAGCTGATGAGAGAAGCTTTTATTGTCCCTTTAAATATAGTCTTAGTCTCATTAAAGGGGGCAATTTTGTAAACCCAAGCTCCTTTATAATTACCCGAAAACCCTATTGTGCTTACAATATTGGGAACTAAAAAGCCTATAAAATATATACTAAAATATGCCTTACTAGAGGTTATCCCTTCTAATCCTGCTTCTTTCAAACCAGCTAATAAAAATATAAAAGGAAAAATTAATGAAAATCCTAAGGAAGGATATACTCTCAATTTAAAATTCCTTTCTTTTTTCATCATGTTAGTGGCAAATCTAAAAAAAGTTGCCTCTTCTTTAGTCCTACATACTAATTCTGATAACATCTTGTTAAAGCCCTTGTTCCTAGGTTTAGAAGTACCACTACTATCATTCAATTTTTGCAAATTATGTTCGAATGTAGGTGTAAGTTTATTATAAATAATCATAGATATTATAGGAATTATAAAAGCTAATGTTGAAAATATTATTATATAAGAGTCTAAGTTCTTTTTTAATATCAATTCAAAGGGTCCACCAAACCAGATAGGTGGAATTATATAATGCCAAGGTTTTGGAGTAAATTCTTGATTCAAAAATACGTTAATATTAAATAACCTACCTACTAATTGATAACCTATAGTTACAGTAATAGTCAATGCTATTTGAAAATAATTTATAATATCCTTCAACTTTTCGCCATCAAAAATTTTGAGAATTAACAGGTATAATAATGCAGTCAATACTACTATAAAAAGGTCCATAAAAATTATTTCAATAAAAAATATTATGAAAAATAGAAAACCATGTTTCACCAATCCAGCAATAAGACCCGGTCCTATAAAAGAAAAAGTTATAAAAAACATATAAATCATTATGTGAATGGTCTTGGCTGCACTTAATGTTCTTCCATCAATAGGCTTTGAAAGGATAATATCTTTATCTTTCAAGTCTAATAATACGGATGAAAAATCTGATATTAAAGTAATTACCATCATGAACATTATAATTCCAAATACTAAACTCATCTGGAATAGGTAGTTTTCACCCGCTATAACTAAGGGAATAAATATAATTCCGAGTAATATATAAATCCATAAGGATTTAATAAAACTATTATCCTCATCTTTTTTCTTTTTAGAAGAATTTATCATAGTAGTTGGAGTTCTTCTTCCATCTAAAGTAAGCTTTACTTGTAAAATTCTCCTCATAATATAATAATCTATTCCCAGTCTTTCAAATAAGCCTTTAAATCTATCTAAAACTTTTAATATCCTAAAATCCTTCATATGCATCTACCCCTTGTACTATGGAAACAAATTCTTTGGCAATTTTTTCATGCTCTTTAAATCCTGTAAGTTGGTTGAATATCTCCTCTAAAGAACCCTCTTTAGATTTTCCCCTTAAATCCTCAAAACTACCATCTGCAACAATCTGACCATCATTAATTAGAACTATCCTACTGCTTATCTTTTCAACTACTTCCATTATATGAGATGAATAGAATATGGTTTTGCCTTGAGATTTAAGCTCTGCTAATATTTCCTTAAATACCATCACGCTGTTAGCATCTATACCACTTAAAGGCTCATCAAAAAATAAAATCTCTGGATTATTTAATAGGCTAGATATTATTAATAACTTTTGTCTCATCCCTTTAGAATAAGAAGATATTCTAGAATCATATACCTGTTTTAAGCCAAATAATTCCATTAGCTTCTTTGCTTTTTCATCTGCCTCATCATAGTCCATACCAAATAATTCACCTATAAAGGTCAGATATTCTCTACCAGTCAAATTGTCATAGAGATCAGCTGTCTCTGGGACATAGCCTATTTTCCTCTTGTATTCCACATTGCCACTAGAAATATTTTCCCCTAATATTTCTATATCCCCTGTATATTCTCCAATTAATCCTAACATTATCTTTACAGTAGTACTTTTTCCAGCCCCATTTGGACCTATATATCCGATTATTTGCCCTGGATATATATCTAAATTTATTCCCTTTAAAACTTTTTTAGTGCCAAAGGTTTTTTCTAAATTTCTGATAGTTATTATTGGTCTATCATGTATTGCCAACTATTTCACCCCTTTAATCCAATTTTATTCAATTTTACCACAAAAGATATAAAAAATAAACGATATAACTATTAAGTTTAATAATAGCTATATCGTTTTAATTATTAGCTTAACATTAACCTTTCCAATTCTAATGGTTCAATATATTTTCCATCTTTATATGCCCTCATATTTCCACCAGAGATTTCATCAATCAAAGCAATTTCATTATTTTCTCCTACCCTACCAAATTCTAATTTAATATCGTAAAGTTCTATTCCTTTTTTAGCTAGTTCTTCTTTTATTATATTGCTAATCTTTATAGTAAGT
>NZ_PPXX01000090.1 GCF_021655075.1 Clostridium sp. Cult2 | reverse complement strand
CATTGGTTTATTAGGTGTGCATTTTTTTATTATTAGTTTTTCAAAAAATATTTAATATTATTTTGCTAAAATCTATTGACTTTAATTAGCTGGTCTTTAAGAGATAGAAAAGAGGATATTATGGTATTGGCTAAATACTTTTTTGAAAGGAATTTGGGTATAGAAAGCCCAAAGTACATAAAAAGCTTCTACAACATAATGGAAAGGACTAAGGACTATAGATGGGATGGGAATATAAGGGAGTTGAAGAATTTTGTTGAAAGGATTTGTGTACTTTTGAAATATCATAAAAATCAAAATTATATTGAGCAGCTTATAAATGAATTTTTGATGGATGGCGATAGTATATATTCAGAACAAAACTATGAAGATTTGGATTTAAATCAGTGGGAGTCAGAAAATATAATAAAAGTTCTCAAGAAAAACAACCTATCAATTCAGAAAACTGCTGAACAATTGGGTATTAGCAGGACAACCCTTTGGAGAAAGATGAAAAAGTATAATATAAATATTTAACAAAATTAAATGTTACCACTCAAAACACAAAGATACATTTTGAAACATATTAAAACATTTCTTAAAATTATTTGAATTTTCACACATAATGCTGAGTTATATCAGCATTTTTATTTTATATTTTTCGAAATTTATAAATCTTATTTTTATTTAATAAAACTAATGAATAGTCACTTCTAGAAGATTACTAGGTTCCATTAAGCTGAGTTCTATAATAATAGCAATAAATCCTATAAGGATATCGTTAAATAAATTTTTGGCATGGAGATTGCAAAGAAAATATGGTAGATAATAAACGGCCGTTTATAGATTATTAAAATTAGGAGGGAATTAATGATGGTAGATGCCAAAGCGAAAAGCTCTGGATATTTGGGAGAATTTAAGGCTAGAAAGATTGGTTTGATAGTAGGGGTAATCGTCTTTATTATTCTACTTATTATGCCTACCCCCAATGGACTTACTCTACTAGGACAAAAAGTATTGGCAGTATCAGTATTGATGGTTATATTTTGGATGACAGAAGCTATTCCAATTCCTATAACAGCCCTATTACCAATTTTATTATACCCTATACTAGGAATTACAGGATCTAAGGGACAAAATGATATTCTATTATTTACTCACTATGCTTATCCAACGGTATATTTGGTTTTAGGTGTTGGTTTTCTTGCTACAGCCATGGAACGTTGGGGTCTTCACAGGAGAATAGCATTAGGAATTGTAATGAAAGTTGGCAGCAAACCAAGTAGGATAATTTTAGGATTTATATTGGCAACTGCTGTTGTATCCATGTGGATGTCAAACACTACAGCTACTGCCATGATGCTACCTGTTGCAATTTCTATTATAATGACAATGGACAAGCAGATGTCAGCAGGTTTTAAGAAAGCATTGATGTTAAGTATACCCTTTGCTGCAACTATGGGAGGATTGTCTACTGTAATCGGTACAACTACCAATCCAACTGGTATAGGTATAATTCGAGAAACACTAGGGGTAGAACTTGATTTTTTAGAGTGGTTAAAGATTGGTTTACCTTTTACTCTAGTAATGATACCTCTTATGTGGGTTTACTTTGTTAAATTCTATAAAGTTGATAAACTTGACAATATTAATGTAGATGTAGTTAAAGAGGAATACGAAGCTCTAGGCCCTATGAACAAAGGAGAAAAGCTAACAAGCGCCATATTCATAGTTTCGGTATTATTATGGGTTACCCGTTCATTGTGGAAATCATATGTTCCTTTCGCTACTGATGAAACTATAGCCATTGCTATTGCAATAGCTACTATGGTATTACCTGTAGACTATAAAAAAGGAATATATGTTTTAAGCGGTAAAGAGGCTTTATCAAAGGCACCATGGGGTACAATGCTTCTACTTGGAGGTTCCATGGTAATGGGTAATGCCTTTACAGATGCAGGCTGTGCTCAGTGGGTAGCAGGAAACCTATCTGCTTTAAGTAATATGCCACAAATAGTAATAATAATTGCTGTTGGTGTAGTAACAGCAATATTGACAGAAGTTACAACTAATGCAGTTGTTGTTGCCTCCTTCCTGCCAGTATTAGCAAGTATTGGTCAGGGTATAGGCATGGACCCATTACAATTGATGTTGACTTGTATGATAGCCTCCAACTTTGCCTTCATGTTACCTCCAGGAACACCTCCAAATGCTATAGCATATAGTTCTGGTGCCTTTGAAATTTCCGATATGATGAAGGCTGGGCTTGGATTAAAGATTATAGGATTAATAGTATTCCCACTTTTGATGTACTTCGTAACCTTTGGCATATTTAATGTGGGAATGTAATGAATAATAACTACTAAAGTGAGGAGTGGCAAAATGAGTAAAGGTTTATTAGATGGAATAGTTGTATTAGATTTAACACGTGTACTGGCTGGCCCTTACTGCAGTATGCTTTTAGCAGATATGGGAGCTACAGTTATAAAGATTGAAATACCTAGGAAAGGTGATGATAGTAGAGCTTTTGGACCATTCCTAAATGGAGAAAGTACCTATTATATGAATTTAAACAGAAATAAGCTTGGAGTTACTTTAAACTTAAAAACTCAAGAAGGAAAAGAGATATTTAAGGAAATGGTTAAAAAGGGTGATGTTGTCCTTGAAAACTACCGTCCAGGAACCATGGAAAAGCTAGGATTGGGATATGATACATTGAAGGAGATAAATCCAAGTATAGTTTATGGTTGTATATCTGGTTTTGGCCACTATGGACCATATAGCCAGAGAGCAGGCTATGATATTATAGCTCAGGCAATGGGTGGATTGATGAGTACAACAGGGTGGCCAGGAGGCAAACCTACAAGAACAGGTACTGCTATGGGAGATGTACTAGGTGGATTAGGATGTGCTATTGGAGTATTAGCTGCTGTAATTAATAAGATGAAGACTGGGGAAGGTCAAAAAGTAGATGTTGCCTTAGTTGACTCAGTAGTATCTTCTTTAGAGATAATAACTCAAATTTACTTGGCTTCAGGTAGAATTCCAGAAAGAATTGGAAACAGATATGAATCAGCATATCCATATGATTCTTTTAAAGCAAAAGATGGTGATGTTATAATTGGCTGTGGCAACCAGAAGCTATTTGTCCTATTATGTGAAGCGATGGAAATGCCAGAATTATTGGAAGATGATAGATTTAAGGAAAATACGGATAGGGTTAAGAATAATGAAGCACTAAAGATGATAATTGAGGAATGGACTTCTCAATTTGGAATAGATGAAATAGTTGATATGCTACTTGACAAGGGAATTCCTTCCTGCCCAATAAACACAATAGACAGAGTGGTAAAAGATCCCCATATAGCAGGTGCAAGAGAGATGTTTGTTGAAGTAGAACATCCCGTAGCAGGAAAGATGAAGATAACTGGAAACCACATTAAATTCGACCAAAAGAAGGTAGACATTAAAGTTCCGGCTCCAACCCTTGGTCAGGATAACTATAAAATATACGGTGAACTTCTAGGCTTAAGTGAACAAGATATTGATTCCTATATTGAAAAAGGTGTTTTCTAAATGAATTGGAGGGGTTAAATTGGATAAAATAGATATTGTGGAAGTTGGGCCACGAGATGGATTTCAAAATATAAAGGAATATATACCTATAGAAGAGAAATTGAAAATAATAGAAGGATTAATTGAATCGGGTATAAAACATATTCAGCATACATCCTTTGTTAGTCCAAAGGCTGTACCGCAAATGAAGGATGCTGGTGAAATAACTAGAATACTATTGGAGGAATATCCTAACTTTGATTTCTTTCCATTAGTTCCAAATCTATATGGTGCAAGAACAGCCTATGATTTAGGTATAAGAAAGGTATCCTATGTATTGTCTTTAAGTGAAAGTCACAATAAGGCCAATATAAATAGAAGCCATGAGGAATCCTTAAATGAACTTGAAACCATTATGGATACATATAATGATTTAGATATATGTGTAGATGTAGCAACTATATTTGGATGCCCCTTCGAAGGTAAATTCTCAACTAATACTATATTGAAGTTCATCCATAGAATTGCAGATATGGGCATTAAGGAGATAACTCTAGCAGATACCATAGGTGTTGCAAATCCTAAACAAGTTAGAGAAATAGTTAGTGCAGTAATAAATGAGTTTCCTTATGTAGAGTTTCAGGTTCATGTTCATGATACAAGAAACATGGGTATTGCAAGTACATTAGCTGCTATAGAGTCTGGAATTAAAAAGGTACAATCAACCCTAGGGGGATTAGGCGGATGCCCATTCGCTCCTGGAGCTTCAGGCAATACAGCTACAGAAGATTTAGTATATATGCTAAATGATATGGGCTATGATACAGGAATAGATATGGATAAACTACTTAATATTGCAAGATATGAAAAAAGCATCATTAATGGGAACTATAGCGGACATTTGATAAATATTAATGAAAAAGCAAATTCATGTTCATAAAAAAAGCTCTTTTCTGGTTATTCAGAAAAGAGCTTTTTATTTATATTTTACTTATCAGATTCTACAACTAGGTTTCTACTTGTTGCATATTTTCTTTCCAATTTCCTTATCTCTGGCAATCCAATTAATTTGTTGAACTCTTCAAAGGTAATCATATTGTCTAAATAATCATTAGTTCTACCAGTTTCTTTTAGGTGTAGCATTAGGTCCATTATTGCCTTGGCTGCTACATAAGTTGAAGATACGCAGAATATTGCTAAATCATATCCTATTTCCCCCAATTCATCCCTTGAAAGGAGTGGAGTTCTACCGTGTTCTAGCATATTTGCTAAAACTGGTACATTGAAGCTTGATGTTACTATCTTCATCTCTTCAATTGTTTCTACCGATTCAATAAATAAAATATCTGCTCCTGCTTCTTCATATAATTTTCCTCTTTCAATGGCTTCTTCTATGCCAAAGTTTGTCCTAGCATCAGTTCTAGCCATTATCAAAGTATCTCCTTTACGGGCATCGCAGGCAGCTTTAATTTTTCCTACCATTTCTTCCGCTGATATTATTTCTCTACCTAACATATGTCCGCATTTTTTAGGCGCTACCTGGTCTTCTAATTGAATACAAGCAACTCCAGCCTTTTCGTATTCTCTAACTGTCCTTATGACATTTACTGCATTTCCATATCCAGTATCTGCATCTGCTATTACAGGTATATTAACTGATTCTACGATGTTGCTTGCTCTTCTTGCCATTTCAGTCAGTGTCAATAATCCTACATCGGGTCTTCCTAACATACTTGCAGATGTTCCATAACCAGTCATGTAAACAGCTTCAAAACCTACTTTTTCAATTATCCTTGCAGTTAAAACATCATAAGCCCCAGGTGCAATTAGTATTTTGTCCTCCTTTAGTCTTTCCCTTAAAACCTTACCCATACTCATCACATAAATCCCCTCCTACTTTTTTATAAGCCGTAAATATAAGTATTCACTCTACTATTCATGCATCTTTCATGCCAATAGATATATTGCTATTTAATAACATAAACGCCTACATATGGCCTAGTTATAGCACGTTTCACTTATAAAGTTTGGGATATAAGTTTTTGCTAATATGTGAAAATAAGAAATGTAACAAAATGTTTCATTTGTGTAGCGTGAACAGAAACATTTTGATACATTAGGAATGCACTAGGGTAGATTATTTGTACCAATTTAGGTACAACCAGCTTGGGAGTAAGAAAGGTTATGCTCAGTATAGAATTATAAGCAAGTATTATTATAAAAGTTGGGGAAATTTCAAAATTTTTAAAGGAAATTAGATATATTTGTAGAATAAATATAATATAAGAGAAAATATGTAAGAACAAAGGAATATTGACATTTATAATTGGGCAGCTGTGGTTACGGTTGCCCTTTGATTTTATTAATGCCCCTTCAGCGCAATCAAGGAATATTTAGAAATTCCTTACCCCTTATTTTCATTATTGTAAAGATTATATTATAACTGAAATAACAAATTATAAACCAAATCTAATAATAACTTTAGGTGAACCTATACATAAGTTATTTATTCAGATATTAGATGTAGATACAAGTAACACTATGCAAGAAGTATATACAGGCGAATTTGAGAAATTTAACATCAATGGATTTGAATTTGATTATTTACCTTGCTTACATATTCAGGCTTTTACAGTTGCAGAACCCTATGGTGATAGTGTTTAAAAATTCAAAGAAGTAATCAATAATTATTTTGAGTAATATGCATAAACAGAAAGTTCTGAAATTGAAGTTTCATATTTTTGTAAAGCTGTGTGTATATATTGAAAATCTGTTTTTAAATAGAAATAGATGTAGTACTTTTTTATGTAAGACCAAACGAATGTTTACTGGTATACTTACAAAATAATATTATTTATCCGAAATAAATATATTTCGCTATAGTAAGTTAAACAAAAGTAGAAAGCGAGGATTAAAATGGCACGTTCACGTTCTAGTGAATTTTTAGAAAAGTCAGTTTCAGCTATGATAACTGCAATTGAAACATATAATAAACCAGATCATAAATATCGTGAAGAAACTTTTTCAATACTGGCACTGAATGCGTGGGAGTTATTATTAAAGTCAAAGATATTAGCTGAAAAGAATAATGATATGCGGGAATTATATATTTATGAGTGTAGAAGGCGGAAAGATGGTACTTTAAGCACAAAAAAATATATTAAAAGAAATAGAGCGAGAAATCCCATGACTATTGGAATAGGTAAAGCGCTGTCAAAGATTCAGAATGAAAAGTTAGCTGAAATTGATCCTGTTTTAATTGCAAACTTGGAGGCACTTATAGAAATACGAGATAATTCAATACATTTTATTAATATGAGTGAAGATTTATCGAAAGTAGTACAAGAAGTAGGTATGGCTACTTTGCAAAATTATGTACAAGTCGTTACAGAATGGTTTGGCTATGATTTAAGTCAATATAATTTTTACCTAATGCCTCTTGCTTTTTTCCGGAACTTTGATTCCGCATCTATTGAAAGACTGACGAAAGAGGAAATAAATGTAGCAAAATATTTGTCAAATATATCTTATAAATATGACAATGGTAGTAATGAGAATTATGCTGTTACACTTGAGTTGAATGTTAGGCTTAAGAGATCGGCACTTCCTACTGCAGCACGTTTGGCTTTAGGCAATAATCCAGATGCTGTTCCTATTACCTTTACAGAAGAAGATATACGTGCTCAGTATCCTTGGGATTATGGACAGCTAACAGATAAACTTCGAGATAGATATTCTGATTTTAAGGTGAATAAGGATTATCATTCTATTCGTAAAAAATCAAGTAAAGATAAGAGATATGTAATGTCTAGATATCTAGACCCGGATAATAAAAATAGTGCGAAAAAGGATTTTTTTAGCCCGAACATTTTAAATGAATTTGATAAGTATTATAATCGGAAATAAAATAATATAAAATTTTCTAGTGTTTTTTCCTATGTTTATTCTAAATAGTTATAACAACTTTTTTCTTTAAAGGCTTAAGTGTATATTTGTTTTATTATTTTTAAAAATATTTAAAGGTATGAAAGTTAAGTAAGATTTAATAAACTATATTTTACTCCTTGAATAGTGCAAAGGGTATAATTTATGGAGAAAGGAGAAGTCATGAGTAAATTAAATATTATTCAGGATTCTATTAAAAGATTAAATGGAGGCCAATATCAAAAATTAATGGATACATACCTTCACAAAAAATATAATTTTCCCAACATAACCACACTGGGATCTCATGATGGTACCAACAAAACTACCAGAGGAATTCCAGATTCCTATGTAAAGCTAGCCAATGGTATGTATATTTTAATTATGCATGGTACAGTAGAAAGGGACACCTATAGCAAATTAAATAAAGATATACTAGATTGTTTAAATATGGAAAAAGTAAAATTAAACAGGGATAATATAGAAAAATAATTTGCTGTTATTCATCAAGCAATTTACCTATAGAACAAGAGAGAGAAATAACCTCATTAGGTGGGAGTATAGATATAGAAATTATTAATTTAGGTACTGTTTCATTTGATTTGTATAATAGTTATCCAAGATTAGCTGAAGAACACTTAAATATTTCCGTAGATACTGGTCAAATATTAACAATTGATGATTTTGTTGAAAAATATGATAATAATCAATTAAATTCACCATTAAATCTAAATTTATTGAATAGAGAAAAAGAAATACGGGAGCTAAAAGAATTAGTACTTACTAATGATTTAGTTATGGTCTCAGGAAGTCCAGGTGTAGGCAAAACAAGGCTTGTAATAGAAATATTGAGAGCTTTAGAGAATACTATTAAAGATAACACAATTTATTGTATTAAAAGTAGAGGTTTGAATATATACAAAGATTTAAAGGATTATATATACAAACCTGGCAACTATATACTTTTTATTGATGACGCTAATGAAATGAATGATTTAGAACATATACTTGAATATTTGAATAATATGAGAGAAGGTATCGGTGTTAAAATAATATTGACAGTTAGGGATTATGCTAAAAAATTTGTAATGAAAACTGTGAGAAAAGCATCAAATTGGGAAGAATATAAATTATCTACAATCGAAGACGAAGATATAGAGGATATATTAAAAAAGAATTTTAACATGAAAAATAATATATTGCTAAAATCATTGTTTATAATATCTTTATTAGGTCCATTTGATTATGGAAAAGATGATAAGTTTCTAAAAGTTTTAGAGTTTATTAATATGGCTATTGGTGATTTTCATAATTCTTGTATAGAATTAAATAATTTAGAATTAGTAGATTTATATAAGGACAAAGTAGTAAAAATCAATGACCAAAATTTGAAAGATTATTTGTTATATTATATATTGCTAGATAAGAAAATAGTATCAATTACAGGGTTATTTAATAAAGAAATTTATGTATATAAATATGAAGTACTAGATGCTATAAAGATAATTCTTAATATATTTCCATCAGAAGAAACATTTAAATTTATAAAAGATAGTATTATCAATAATGCAGAAGCTTTAGAAGGTAAAGACAGATATAAATTTTCACAAGACTTAATTGTATTTGATCAGGAGTGGCTTTTACTTTATATCAAGGAGCAAATAGAAAAATTAGATGAAAATATTATTGATTTAAGAAAATATGATTTTGAATCTAATATGAATCATAAGACGATACGGTCAGAATATATACAAATTTTAAGTAATTTTAAATACATGAAGTACCATGGAGAAGCAATAGATTTAATTTTGTATTTAGTTCAGAAGAACTTACAAAATCCTATGGATTTTTACTTTGTATTTACAGAGAACTATGGATATGATGAACAATCATACATCTATGATTATGAAAAAGAATATTTAGTAATTGATAAGCTATGGAAATTAAGTAATAATGGAAACAATATTAATGCTACTATATTACTTATTTATATAATTTCGAATTATTTAGAATATTATCATGATTCTATAGGGAGTGTTACTAATAATAAAGCTACTATTATCATGTTTAATTTAATAATAAATGATGGTTTAATGAAATTAAGAAAAAAGATGTGGGAAATATTGGGACAATTATATAAAATGGAAGTTTATCGTAGTAGAATAGAAAAGTTATTATTAGATTATAACATATATCCAAGGGAGGGGAATGATAATAATTTAAAAGAAATATTTAGAATAGATGTTGAATTTTTCAAAATAAATTTTTTAAAGCACATTTCTGAGATAACATTTATACAATCGGATATAATTTACAACTTTAAATTTATTAGTAAAAGAATACTAGGAGAAATACCAATTAAATTAAATAACAATTATAATTTATATTTGACATTGACCAAGCCTGATGAGGAGGTGGAAGGCTGGGAAAAAATAGACAAAAACATAGAAGAAAATATAGGGGATATGGTGAATGATTATGGAAAGGAGGAATTTAACCAATTATTCAAAGCTTTAAATCAGATAGAAGAATTGGATCACATAGAAGGACATGACCGTTGGGTGCTAAGCAATGGAATTAATAAGATGTTTAATTTACTAGATGGTTATCAATATATTATGGCTGTAGAATCTTATTTACTAAACGATACTCCTTACGATTTAATGCCAGAATTTATTTTGCTAAAACTTATTCAAATTTGTGGAGTGGAAGAAACAAAAAGAGTTATAAGCAAGCATAAGTTTAGTTCAAAAGATATTTGGCTAATAAACTATGTGTTTGTTTTGCCTAAAGAAAAATTGGCAGTAGAAACTGTTAAACAATATAAATACAAATTAATCAATGTAATTAAAGAGTATGAAAATGTTAGTCCAAATTATTATTATTTAATAAAGTTTGTAGATTATGATGAAAATTTTATATTAGATATTGGACATTCTTTACTAGAAATAGACAATGAATTTAGAAGAAAAATTAAAATAGAAAGATTTTTAGGATATACATTCAATAAAAAAGAAGAAATAGATAAAATATTTGAAGTATTTATAGATGATATGGAACTTTTAGAATTATTATATTTAGAGGTAATTTACACATATTTTGACTTTAGAGGAGATCTTTTTTGTGAGTTAGCAGAAAGAAATAAAAGTTTTCTTAGTAGAAGTATCAATTTTATTTTGGAAGCGAAGGAAGTAGAGCTTGCGGGGAAATTTAATAGAATCTGGTATAGTGAGGTTTATGAAGAATTAGTAGATATTATATTAAATGAAATATTGGGAGAGGAAGAGTATTATTATTTAATTCATCAAAGTATATTAGAGGATGTTTTTAAAATGACTGATAGTGAATCTATTAATAGCAGAAAGATAAACTATTTATATAAATTTATTGATTTAAAGTATAATAATTTAGAAAAAATAAAAAGGATATTCTATGTGATAAATAAAATATTTGATGTAGAAACTAGAGCTGAATTTTTAGTATATATTGCAAATAAAGATATTAGTATAGGTTTTTTCAAATCAATTCCTTTGAGACCAGGTGGAGTAATATCCTGGGTTGGTAGTGAGAAGCATTTAGTAGAAAAGGAAATATACTTCTTAGAAAAAGTAAAATCGAATCTTAATAGTGTAGATTACATTGAGCATAAATATTTTATTGGAGAAGTTATAAGAGGTATGGAAAAATATTTAGAAAACATTTACATAGAAGATTATATATGGGAAAACAAATAGTATATTTATCACCGCATATGAGAGAATATTTTTTCATTTAAAGATAAATTAGGAGGGATAATGTGGAACAAAACGTTATCGCTGTCATATGGGATTTTGATAAAACATTGATAAAAGGCTATATGCAAAGACCAATATTTGAAAAATATGATGTTGATGAAAGATTATTTTGGGATGAGGTAAATCGACTTCATGATGAATATGAAACACAAGGTATAAAAGTAAATAAAGAAACTATATATTTGAACCATTTTATTACCTGTGCTAATCAAGGCATATTTAAAGATTTAAATAATAGCTTGCTTAGAGAATTAGGACAAGAGCTGGAATTTTATAATGGTATTCCAGAAATTTTTGTTGATTTAAAAAATATAGTAGAAAAGGATGAAAGATATAGAAAACACAGTATCACCTTAGAACATTATATAGTAAGCACTGGTTTAAGCGAGTTGATTAAGGGTTCTAAAATAAGTGAGTATGTGGATGGTATATGGGGATGTGAATTCATTGAAGTACCAATAAAATCCAATATAGAGATTAAAGAATATAGAAAAAACGAGGTAGAAGATAACGGGATAATTTCTCAAGTAGGGTATGCAATTGACAATACTACTAAAACAAGAGCAATATTTGAAATCAATAAGGGTGTGAATAAATTTAGAGAAATAGATGTAAATTCAAAACTTCCTTATAATATGAGAAGAGTTCCAATAGAAAACATGATATATATAGCCGATGGACCTAGTGATGTACCAGTTTTTTCAGTTTTAAAACAAAATGGTGGAACAACCTTTGCTGTCTATGCCGAGGATAGTCAGGAAGAATTTCACCAGGTAGAAAGGTTGCGTACCGATGGAAGAGTAGATATGTATGGACCAGCAAATTATTCAAGAGGTACATTAACTTACATGTGGCTAAATAAGCAGGTAAGGAATATTGCTGAAAGAATATATTTTAGGTTAGAACACAAGGTTTTAAGCAGTGTATCAAAACCTCCCGAACATATTACTGATTAAATATTAGGATGTAGATGCACCAGAGACGGATTTTTTTGCATGATTAAAGAAATTGAAGTTGTAAAAAGATTATATGAACCATAGTTTTGTATGAAAGATATTAATTAAAACGGCAAGATTAAATCCTTGCTGTTTTTTCATTTCATAATTCCAATGGGTAATTTTACATATTATATGATAACATATACTTAATTATAAGAAGTAAGGAGGCATCCAAAATTGATTAATAAAGTTGAATTTCAAAATATGAAATTCTTGTCTCATGGCATTATAGAAGAAAATCCTAAAAAAGAATTAGATAGAGTTCCTCATAGCTGGAGACCTATCAATTCAAATGATCCAGAACTGCGAGAAAATATTCGGGATATAATGTGGGCAAAGACAGAAGAGTATAGAATAGAAAATGACGATAATGATATATCTGATTATAATATAATAGAAAAATGTTGTCGTATTCCTAATGATACAATGAAAAAGGCACTCAATGGTAGATATAAATTAACTAGAAACTTTTTAGCTAAATTTACCGTAGGGTTGAAATTAGATATAGAAGAAGCCAACGAACTTTTTAGAAAGCATTCTGGGGAACTCAATTTGACCAATGATTTTGATTATATTGTATATCATGCTTTAAAATCTAAGGATAATATTGATTTTTTTCTAGATGAGGTATACGAATATTTAGGAATTAATTTAGATGTAGATAGATTATAAAAGGGGGACAACTTATCCCTTAATATCCATTCCGCATTATTATATATTTAAATCAACAGGAATATAAGGGGGTTGATATTATGAATGTATTTACATGGGATAATTTTGATGAAGAATTTATAATCAGTGTGGTCTATAGTGAAAAGACTCAAAAAGAACTTAGACCTAAGAGAAAAATTAACGATAAGAATATGTTAATTCCAACAATGGATAGGATAGCTCCATATCCTACAAAAGAATTTGTGATCAAATATCGAGAAGAAATTGAAACTGGGGTATTAAAAAAATATCCAGAAATAACTGAAAAAGTATATGAAAGGGTATCTAATTCTCATTCCTCAAATTACTTAAGCATGATATCTGAACTATCCACAAAACCATTAGGGACAACAATGGTTAGTTCCTATATTACCGCATTAAGCGAAATTGGAAGTGGAGAAAGTCTATTTGAATATCAATCTAAATATAATAATCCAATATCCATAGACTTAAGAAAAAGTATTTATAATGAAATACCACTTTATGATTTTCAAGAAGATGCAATAGATAAACTTTATGAAAGCATTATTACTAATAATGAAGAGCGGGGACTTCTAGTAATGCCTACAGGGGAACGTGTCATAATAGTGATGGGTGCAATATGTGTCATAAAATCAAGGGTTTCAGGAACTTTTAATAAGTATATTTCATGTACTGCTTAGAGTAATTAGGATCTAATTGCTGTAAGCAGTGCATGACAAGGAAGGACTTTAGTTCTTTAATAATTATTTAGTATACTTATATTAGAATCCTTGTAAGTTACGTATAAGTAGATTAATGTTTATTATCAATAATATAATATTGATGAAAGGGCAAGTAATATGAGATTTGTAATTTACGGGGCAGGTGTTATTGGCAGTATATTTGCTGGTAAACTTTTTAAGTCGGTTCATGAAGTTATAATTGTTGCAAGGAATAAAAGATTAGAAACCATAAAAATGATGGACTTTTACTTAAAGATATTAAAATAAATACGATAGAACGATACCTTATTCAAGTGATATATAATTTAGAACCAGACGACATATATGATTATATACTTGTAACGATGCAGTTTACACAGGTAAATAAAATACTACCTATCCTCACTAAAATAAAAGTAAAAACATTGTTTTCTTTGTAAATACACCTTTTAGATATGAAAATTGGAGAAATTCTCTTGGAGGGATTGATGATTGGATTTCCTGCTTATGGAGGAGAATTTTCAAATGAAAGCATGAGTTATTATATAAGCAGGGGAATTACAAGAGTATTTCAGACTACAACATTTGTTGAAATGAAGGTTTTAAAGCTTTCATAGAGCGAAGAAATGGAATTCGGTGTACTGCACTACTTGATTTTGGTGATAAGATATTTTTATAATAGTAGCAATCCTAGAAGTTGAGTTAAATTATATTGTGATTTATTTTTAAATTTTAAAAGTAGGTGAATTTTATTTATGTATAGACTATTAATTATTGAAGATGATAAAAAAATAGCACAACAGATTCGCAAGTATTTAGAAAGTATGGAGTATAGTGTGGACATTGCAAGTTCTTATGAAGAAGCAATTTATAAAATGAATAGTTTCTTCGATTTGGCTTTGCTAGATATTAATCTACCAGATAAAGACGGAACTAGTTTATTAGCTATCTTAAAAAATAAAGATATTCGGGCCATAATTACAACGGTTAAAAATGACGAAAGTTTTATTGTCAGGGCATTAGATAGTGGTGCAGATGATTATCTAACCAAGCCATTTAATTTAGGTGTTTTAAGAGCAAGGATTGATGCTACTTTACGAACTTTACCCATTAGCACTGGCAATACAATTAAGTACAAGGAATGTGTTCTAAATTTAGATCAAGGTATTATTTATTTTATGGATGCTCCCGTTGAATTTACTGCACTTGAGTATGAGATACTCTCTTTATTTATTAAAAATCCCCATAGAATATATACAAGAAATCAACTTTTAGAGCGTTTTTGGGAAGAACGTGAACAATTCGTCAATGACAATACGCTGACAGCGACTATAAAAAGAATACGAGACAAAACATCAAAATCTATTATTACCACTGTACGTGGAATTGGATACAGGATGGATTAATGTAATGATATATATACTTTGGACAAGCAGTTTATTGTTACTCTATGGGATTATGAAGTGGAAGCAAAGAAAACGTATCGATGAAATTATGAAATTAATAAAACAATTAAACCGTGGTGATTATTCAATTCCTATGAAACAAGATGATTTTGCTATTTTAGAAGATCAGATATATAAGCTATTTTTAATGCTTGTAGAAGAAAGAGAACAGATTAAGAAATTGTCAGATAGTCAAATTGAAAATTTAGAAAATATTTCTCATCAGATAAAGACACCGATTACAACTATGCTTTTGGATTTACAACTATTGGAAATAGAGCAAGAAGGTTTACAAGAATTTCATGCTTTGAAATTACAATTGAAAAGATTGAATTCTTTAGTAGACATTCTATTGAAGTTATCAAGCTTAGATGCACAAGTTGACAAAATGAATTTTAAAGAATTTTATATTCATGAATTAATAGACTATGTTTTTGATATTTTAAATCAAGAATTAGAAAGGAATAATATCCAATTAATTACTCAAATAAATGAAGAATTGATTATAGCTGATTTTTATTGGGTTAGTGAAGCGATTATTAATATTATAAAAAATGCAATTAATTTGCCCAAGTGTAGCTATATTAAAATTACATCTATGGATAATCCAATTTACACAAATATACTTATTGAAGACAACGGCGGTGGCATTAAAAAAGAATATATAAATAAAATTTTCCAGCGATTTTATAAAACACCTGATTCTAACGGATTTGGTATAGGGCTAGCTATGGCGAAAACTATTATAAAGAATAATAATGGGGAGATTAGTGTGGAAAATGGAGAAGATGGTGCAATTTTTAATATAAAATTCTACAAAGTCACTTAATTATCACTTTGATTTTGTAATATTAGTATAGAAACTAATTACAAGGAGGAAATCATGGAGATATTAAGAACAGAAAACTTAATGAAAGTTTATGGAGAAGGTCCCAATCAAGTTAATGCTGTAGATAAAGTAAATTTGACTATTGAAAGAGGCGAATTTATTGCTATTGTTGGTCCAAGTGGGTCGGGAAAGTCGACACTTTTACATTTAATTGGAGGAGTTGATACTCCTACAAGTGGTAGCATTTATATTGAAGATACAGATATTTCTAAATATTCATCAAAGGAGTTGGCGTTATTTCGTCGTAGAAAAGTAGGTTTGATTTATCAGTTTTATAATCTAATACCAAATCTTACTGTTAAACATAATATTGAATTGCCATTAAAATTAGATAATCGTCATGTAGATAAGGAAACTATGGAGCAAATTGCTTCTAGATTAGGTTTAGAATCCAAATTAAACAATTTTCCAAGTGAATTATCTGGCGGACAACAACAAAGGGTGGCGATTGCAAGAAGTTTGATATATAGTCCATCTATTATTTTAGCAGATGAACCTACGGGAAATTTAGACAGAGAAAATTCTCAAGAAATTGTAGATATTCTAAAATATTATAATCGTACTTTGAAACAAACTATTATTTTAATCACCCATGACGAAAACATTGCTTTGCAAGCTGATAGGGTGATAACTATCATTGATGGTAAGATTGTGAGGGATGAGTGCAATGAATAAGAAAAATCTTCCTCTAATCCTATCTGTAGCAATAACGACTCTTTTTTTTACATTTGTTTTTTATATGGGTTTTACCAATTTAAATAATAACTATAGAAGTTTTCGCATGGGAAATATTGCCGATGCAACTCTTTCTGGTGATATAACAGTTGATGATGCAAGGTCTATTCAGGAGATTGAAGATATCGAAACAGTGGCCTTATTTGATTCACACAGAGATTCGGCTATAGTTGAGGGGCAACTTTTGGCTATCAACTATCAAGATAAGGGTTATAATTCTTTGATTGAGGATGGCATTTTAAGAGAAGGGCGTTTCCCTGAAACGAAGGATGAAATAGTTTTGTCGAAAAGTCTGCAAAATGAATTAAAATTAGAATTGGGTAGTAAAATCGAAATTGAAAAAGGAATTCGCTATGTTGATGGACAAGAAATTGATAGTTTGTCAACACTAACTGATAAAGAAGAATTTATAAGCAATGAAACAAAAGAATATACTATTGTTGGTTTTACTGAAAATGTTTATAACAAAATGACTCAAGTTCACTATGGAGCGACAATGCTTAAGGATAATTCTAAAAACTATGATGTTTTACTTCGTTTCAATGATTTCCAGGATGCATATTTAAAAAAAGACGAGATAGTATCTAAAATTGAAGAAAAAACAGGGGGCAAGACGATAGATCTAAATTTTGTTGAAAGTGTCATTAGGTACTATGGTGTTGATAAACCAGTTTTTCAAAGGATATTACCTAAATTATTTATAGGTTTTTCTGTGATTGGTGTTATATTATTATTTGTTTTCCTTATTAAAAATATTTTTACAATATGGGGAATTAGAAAAATCAGAGAATTGTCCATATATAAATCTATAGGGTCAACTGATTTTCAGATATATACTCGCCTACTAAAAGAAGCTATATGGACTTCAATTATACCGATATTCTTTGGGCATATGGCAGGATATTTTTTAATAAATAAAATTTACCAGAAGGTACAGACAATTAATGGTGTGGAAATGATTGAAAAGATGCCATTTAACACCATGCTGAGTGCTTGCATTGTTTTGGTAAGCTTGATTACTGTACTATTGTCTGTTATTGCACCAGCAAGAAAGATATCCAAGATAAATATCATAGATGGGATAAAAGGGAATTTCAATATAAAAAATATTAAACGTAGGCAACATGATAATCTATGGAAAGAATTACAGATTAACAATTCAAAGACAATAATATCTCAAAGGTCTATTTCTATTTTAGGTGTATTTATAGTAGGGATTTTTATTATTGTTTTAGCAATGGCAACTTATTATCGTGAGTATGGATACTTTGAAAAAGATTATAATATTACAATCACCTATATAAGTAAACAAAAAGAAATTCCTTCTGTATTGGAGGAAATCGTGGAAATGATCCCAAATCAAAAAGCTTATATTTCTGTTTCTAAGTATATTACTGTACCTATGGAGCTGGAATTCTCAGATGAGTTTAAAGATTTAAAACTGGATAAAGACCTCATTGAAGAGGGGGATAGACTTGGGAAGAACTTTCTGGAGGGAGAATTTTATGCCTTAGATGACCAGGCTTTTAAGGAAATTGGAGGGGGAAAAGGTGAAATTCTTTTATTAAACAAAACCCAAAGAGATCCAAAAGAACCACTTTCCAAGGCGACATATATCCCATACTTTAAGCCACTAAATAAATTAAACTATCGTATTACTGATGATAAAGAAGGTCAACTGCGTGAAATAAAAATTGATCAGATAATTGATGATTTAAAAGGATATCAAGATAGGTTGTTGCCTTTCCAAATACGATTATATACAGATTTTGAGAACTATCAAAAGTTAATGGAAGATTGGAACAAAGAGTATAAGGATAATTATGGACGAGATATAATCAACTACTATTCTTTGGAGATGAAAGTCAGTGAAGAGGATTTAAAAGACAGTCGGGAATTAATAGAGATTAGATTAAATGATTCGATTTCCTATGATGAACGATATAATATTTTGACAGGGGATGAAATCAAAACAGCTCATTCTAAAGACGTAAAATCTCTTTCATATATGATGGGAGGATTTGCCTTAATCATATTTATCTTGAATGTTACAAATGGTTATTCATCAATTAGCTTGAGTTTGCTTAATCGGAAAAAAGAAATAGGGATACTTTATTCATGTGGAATGGATAAGATTGAGTTAAAGAAAAAACTAACCAGCAACTTTATAATGGAACAAATAAAATCATTTTTTATTGTGATTTTACTAAACACAATATTAATCTTTATAATACCCATATTTTCGTGGACAGTTACTCCAAAGATTTTATTTAGCTACTTTGATTATTTAGGGTTTATACTTTTCGCTGGATTAATCTACGGAGTTAATATTTTAATTCATCGTGGTGCTGTAAATAAAATACTAAATAGACCAGTTATTGAAGTGATTAAGTAATCCTAAGAAATAGGGATCTTAAAGTGGAATAAATATACCCATAAGATCCCTTTCAAATTTGACTCATTAAACTATAGTGTCTAACAAACCTTCTGAGTGTAGATGCAGGATTTTTATTTAAATTATTAAACATAGCTTAAAACTCTAAAGATAGCTATTTTTGAACGCTTCTTAAACCCTGTGTCAGATAAATGATAAGTAGCTAAAAGCCTGCAAAATAAAGGATTTAAAAAAGTAAAGTTTGTGACCCAGCTACAGGAAGTGGCAAGACTAGAACTGCAGTTTATTTTCTATTAAAGAATATGGTAAGCAGGGAATATCAGATAATCTGGCTAACCCATAGACATATGTTAATAGATCAAACGGCAGATGCATTTTATAATTTTGCTCCCTTAATTAAAAGTCAAAATCCATCAGCTAAAAAATTAGACATGGTGTGTGTTTCTGGTGAACACAGTTCCATAAAGGCCACTAAAAAAACTGATGATATTATGATAATAGGTGTTCAATCTGGTTTTAGAAATATTGACTATTTAAACAAGGTATTGGCTAAAAAAATAATAATTGTAGTAGATGAAGCCCATCATACAGTTGCAATGTCATATCTTAGAATAATTAAATATATTAGGGAAAGAAGGAAGGATGTAAAATTACTTGGGCTAACAGCAACTCCCATAAGGGGAACAGATAGTGAAAGCAAATTTTTAATGGAAACCTTTTATAGCAATATTATTTACCATATATCAATGAGTGAATTAATAACGAAACAAATACTTGCTACACCAGTATTTGAGAATATTGAGACTGACATAAACTTTGAACCCGTAATTAGTATTGACGAAGCTAAATTAATTAAAAGGTATGGAGAAATTCCTCCTACTTTAGCTAATAAGATTGCTCAATCCACTAAGAGAAATGAAATAATAGTAGATACTTATATTAAAAACAAAGAAAGATATGGTAAAACCCTTATTTTTGCATTAAATGGAATCCATTGCTATACACTTTGCAAAGATTTACAAAAGGCAGGGATTAAATGTGATTATATCTACTCTGGAAATAGTGATAATGAAGAGAAAATTAGACGATTTAAAGAAAATGAAATAGATGTATTAGTAAATATTAATATTTTAACTGAAGGCAGCGATGTGCCAGATATACAGACCATATTTTTAACTCGCCCCACTCAAAGTGAAGGACTATTAATGCAAATGATTGGGAGGGGTATGCGGGGGACATTAGCAGGAGGGACGGATGAAGCTATAATAGTTGATTTCAATGATAAATGGGATACATTTAATAAATGGCTAAATCCAAAATGGCTAGTAGATGAAGATATTGTAGCAAAAAGACCTGATACTAGGGAATATAGAGAAATTATTATAGATAGAATACCTTGGGATTTAGTAGGAGATATATATTCAGGTATAAATTTTGAGGGAGAAAAGTCAATAATAAAGACCTTAACATTGCCAGCAGGTTGGTATCCTCTTGTAGATAATGAAGGTGAAGATTATAAAATGCTTGTATTTGAGAAACAATTACCTGGATTTAAAAAATTAAAAGAAGATTTAGATGGAAAGTTTGATAGTTTCAATATAAATGAAAATAAATTAATTAATCAATATTTCGGGGGATTTGAAATGCCACCGAATACAGATGAATTAAAACTATTTTTAGATAATTGGCAGGAAAGTAATGAATTTCCTCAATTATTTACTTTTGAAGAACGAAATAACATAGATCCAATTATATTAGTTGCAAAATTTAAGGAGCAAAATGTAGGATTAGCAGACTTAGAGGATGAAATTATGAAAATTTTTGATCAATATAAGAATATAATAGAGGATATTTATGGGGATTATAATAGCTATTATAATAGACTTATGGATTGTATTAGATATGATAGGGGCATAAGACCTGTTTCCTCTACAATTGAAGAAATACCCATTGAATTAATACCCTTTAGATTGGAAGCTACTTACGATCTTCAAGAATTATATAATGAAGTGGTAGATGAAATGTTTGATGGAGAATATGAAGGAATTCAATCTATAGAATGGACAGATAAGCCATATAAGAGTTTCTATGGAAAATATTTTATAGGGGGAAGAATTAGAATCAACTGTTTGCTTAATTCTCCTGATGTACCACGAGAAACTGTGAAATTTGTCATATATCATGAATTGCTACATAGGGACTACTGGTATCACGATAGGGAGTTTTATAGGCAGGAACATAAATATCCTGATTATACTGAGCATAATAGGTTTTTGGATTATGGTATTGGTGAATATAAATTTGAATGGTAGGAGGAGAGGAATATGAAAGTACTTTTCTGTAATATAGCTTGGATGAAATACTATTTAGGAACTACTGAAGAAGACAAGCCTATTAATGCTGGTTCCTATATAAAAGAAAATGAAGATGGAGGAGAAATTTATAATTTTCAAGATTATAATGGCTATTGTTATGGATATGTGATGCTATATGGTAATATGGCCTTGGAAAAACATTTTGAGGGAGTGGCTAGTAATCAATCCTCTGTAGAGGATGTATTGGTTATTTGGGTAGCTACTAATGAAAATAGCGAAACTAGAATTGTTGGATGGTATAAAAATGCCACAGTATTTAGGGAAGAACAATATGGAAGGGCCTTTACCAATCACCACCATGATTTGTATTATAGAATCAAGGCTTCCGCAAAGGACTGCTATTTGCTTCCAGAAGAACAAAGAACTTTTCCTATAGAAAGAGCTTCTGCTGTTGGTACAGGTATGGGAATGGGTAGATCTAATATTTGGTATGCAGAATCTAAATTTGCTCAGGATATTTTAATACCAAAGGTAATTGACTATATAGAAAATTACGATGGTGAATATGCTTTCAAATCTACCTAATTGTGGGGAAAATAAGGATTAAGAGTATGTATAATGATATAAACTGACTTAATCATGATCATAGACTTGAAAAGGGGATTAAAAATGAAAAAGATGAAAAAAACATTATCATTATTTTTAATAATTTTATTAAGTTTTTCTTTAGTAGCTTGTTCAAGTATAGATACAACAGTTGAAGATAAAATTCAAGATACTGAGGAAAATGCAGATGAGAAATTAGAAGTTCAAATCGATGAAGATGGATATTATATAAGTAAAGAAGATGTTTCTTTATATATACATATCTATAACAAACTCCCTAAAAATTATATCACTAAAAAAGAAGCAAGAGATTTAGGTTGGGAAGCAAGTAAAGGCAATCTATGGGATTTAACGGATAAGAAGAGTATTGGAGGAGACAAGTTTGGAAATAGAGAGGGTAAACTGCCTGAAAAAGAAGGTAGACAGTATTATGAATGCGATATAAATTATGAAGGTGGCCATAGAGGCGCTGAAAGATTAGTATATTCTAATGATGGATTAATCTACTATACAGAAGATCATTATGATAGTTTTGAATTATTATATGGAGATGAATAAATATGATTAAAGTGACACTTGATGGAAAACAAATGAAAACTAAAGAAACAGTACACTTATATATGAAAAATGCATTAAACTCTGAAGAATACTATGGCAATAATTTAGATGCCTTATATGATGTTTTAAGTACCTATAGTGAACCTATTGAGATAGTTTTAATCAACAAGGATAAACTAATAGAAAATTTAGGGCATTATGGTAAATCCTTAATCAAACTATTGGAAGATGTAGAAGAAGAAAATACTAATATTGAGTTTAAAATAGATTAGGAGATTTTATAAAAACAGTATAAGATAAATTAAATATAAAGAAAAACTAACGGTAAGATTTTAATCTTTCCGTTTTTCATATAATTTATTCCGTAATAATTGAAGGAAATTGCATCCATTTGTAGAATAAATATGGTATAGTGGAAATGTATAGGGGGTGGGGTCTATGAAATTAAATCTAGAACAGAGAAGAATAGTCGAACTAGAACCAAATGGGCATATGCTAGTAAAAGGGGTAGCGGGTTCAGGGAAGACTACTGTGGCTGTAAGGAGAATTCCATTTTTATTACACCACTATTGTCCTAACGAAGACGATAAGGTTTTGTTGGTAACCTTTAACAAGACCCTATTAAACTACATAAAGTATCTATATGATAAAGCAGAAGAGGAAAATTATCAGTTAGAAATATTTTCTAAAAACGATAATAATGTGGAAATAACTACAATAGATAGTTTAATGTATAAAATTTGGAATACCGGGACAACCACTGGGGGGTGTTTACCAAAATATTGAAGGACAGTTAATGGTGATAGTTTATTTACAAGTCAGGTACTAACTTATGAAATTATTACAAGAGAAGGCTATTTCGCACCTGTTAATGAGGTGCTTATTTATTGTTTGTTAAACGAGATTATGAATAGTATAATTTGAAATAGAGGGAAAAACAAATCCAGTAGGAGTAGGGTATTCTCTTTTAGAGGAAATATTGAATAAAATTACAATGTAGAATATAGGAAATTAATAGATTTTGAAGATGTTATGAAAGGAGAAAAAGTATGTTTGAAGTTTTTAATGATAGAATTTTTGAATTAAGGGAAACGCTTAGAAGAAAAGAGAAAGTAGAATTCATGTTGAACCAATCTAAAGAAGAATTAAAAATTCAAAAGAACAAAAAAAATAACCTTAATAGAATATTACAAAAAGAAGAAAAAGATGTTAGACAACTGGAGTCTTTGAGTATAACAGGATTATTTTATTCCATATTAGGCAGCAAAGAGGAACAGTTAGATAAAGAAAGGCAAGAATATTTAGCTGCTAAACTTAAATATGATGAGTGTTGTAATTCTATTAAAGATATAGAAGAAGAAATTAGAATTTATAAGGATGAGTCAAATAAATATACAGGTATAGAAGAAGAATATAGGAGTTTACTGAATAAAAAAAGGGATTTTATATTAAGTAGAAATGATGTGAATTCCCAAAGATTAAAAACTAATGTAGACAAAGCTATAGAATTGGAATTGGATATAAAGGAAATTAAAGAAGCTATTAACGCAGGTGACAATGTCAAAAGTGCTTTAGGAGAAGTAATAAAGTCATTGAGAAGTGCTGAAAACTGGGGAATGTGGGATATTCTTGGAGGGGGATTCATAGCAACAGCTGCAAAACATTCTAAAATAGATGATGCTAAAGAACAAGTATATAATGTTCAAAGACTTCTTAGAATATTTAAAAAGGAATTATCTGATGTGGATACTTCAACAGATATAGATATAAATATAGGCTCCTTTGAAACCTTTGCTGATTATTTCTTTGATGGGTTAATAACAGATTGGATTGTACAGAATAAGATAAATGATTCATTAGATAGAGCTCGTAGCATGGATAGAGATATAAGTAGAGTATTGAATACATTAACAAGGAATTTGGACCATTTAGAAATGGAGTTAGAAAAGACACAAGTAGAGATAAAAAGGTTAATTGAAGAATGTTAATGCACCGAGAAAATATCATAACCTAACACAAATAATAATCATTATTCTAATGAACGATGACAAACCAAATCGCTAGACATTGGCAAATAAACATAGAAAAACATTCAAGCCCGGCGCTAACTTATGAACTTATTATATAATATTTACCCCTAATAATATACCATATTAGTTTAATGGATACATTTATTGGGTATTAATAAATGTAATGCATTTTTCAGTATCAATAATTTTTCCAAGGGGGGATGTTCGATGTTAGCTGTAGATGGGGATATATTTGCTTTTATTAAACCATCTCTTGATGCCCATACATTAGGGATTAATTCAGCTACAGAACTATTACGGGATTGTGGATATCAAGTGATTATTGGGGATGAAGATATTGCCAAAGCTATGAATAATATTAGGTATGAAGTAAATAGGGAAAAAGTTTTAGAATGGATTCGTCATAAGAAAGTTACACAGATTGGCCTAAGTTATAGATTAGATCAAGATGAAGCTGTAAACATGGTAGGCTATTTTATGAATGAATTAAAAAGCAATAATATGTTACATTATCAGGGAGGGCCTATTAAATCTATATTCTTTGGTGGATTACCTAAAACCTGCGAAGTAATAGATAAGGAACACAAGGGGTTTGTCAAAACTTTTAAGGGTGGAGAAACTGTCCGTGAATCCTTAACCAAAATGGGAGTTCCAGAAGATAGGATTCCTAAGGATATATTAGAAGGTAGCCTATATGATGATTTGAGAATGGAATTTGGCAAAGACATAATTAATACTTATGAATACGAGGCCTTTAAGCCTATAGACAGGGCTACATATGATGAATACGGGACTTCCGACGATACAGTTGTAAAAAGGATTAACGCTAATATGAGAAGGCCTTTTATGCCTTTAATGCGTGCCCATGTAGGGCCCTATTCATCTTCTGTGGATAGGCTGGATTCCGTTAAAGAATTTATATCCTGGGCAAAGGAATTAGCAGAGGCTAGATATTTGGATATTTTATCCATTGGAACCTCCCAATTAACCCAATCAAACTTTGGGGAAGACTGGGAAGACATGCCTAATGGTGGTGGTGTACCTATTAATTCACCAGAAGAATATAGGATGATTTGGGAAGCCTCTAGACCTCTTTTATTAAGAACCTATGCTGGAACAAAAAATATACCAGAATTGGCTAAAATCTATGAAGAAACCATCAATATATGTTGGCATGCCTTATCCCTATGGTGGTTTAATAAACTAGATGGAAGAGGTCCTTATGATTTATATACCAATTTAAAACAACATATTGAAACATTAAAATATATTGCAAAGACAAATAAACCCTTTGAACCTAATCTTCCTCACCATTTTGCCTTTAGAGGAGCAGATGATGTAACCTATGTTGTATCTGCTTATTTAGCTGCTAAACTTGCTAAAAAGATGGGCATTGAAACTTTAATATTGCAGAACATGCTAAATACTCCTAGGTATACATGGGGGATTCAAGACTTAGCCAAATCTAGGGCCATGCTTACCCTTGTAAAAGAACTAGAAGATTTAAACTTTAAAGTAATATTACAACCAAGGGCAGGTTTAGACTATTTTAAACCGGATTTAGAGGAAGCTAAAATGCAATTAGCAGCTGTTACGGCATTGATGGATGATATAGACCCTTATGATGAGACTAGCCCACCTATTATTCATGTGGTTAGTTATTCAGAAGCTTCTCATCTAGCAACGCCAGATGTAATAAACGAGAGCATAAAGATTACCCAATATTCATTACAAAAATATAGAGAACTTAGAAGGAAAGGCAAAATAGAGGATATGGGTAAAAATATAGATGTTCAAGAACGGATGCTGGAACTAATGGATTCTGCAAGGACCATAATTTCTGGAATTGAAAGAAATATAGAGAATCCCTATTCACCTGAAGGATTTTATAAGATATTTGCAGCAGGTTTTTTACCAGTACCATATTTATGGGGAGAGGTAGATGAATTTAAATATGCTAAAGCATGGAAAACAAAACCGGTAAAGGGCAGTGTTAAAATTGTAGATGAAAATAATCGGGTAATAAAATCTGATAAGGTAGTGGATTATGCCAAGGAAAATATAAAGGAAGTAGAATATATTTTAAACCAGAAAGTTAATCTTTTATAGATTTAATAAGAAAACTGATAGTAGTTAAGCTATCAGTTTTTTTTATTAAATAAACAAAAAAAGCTTGACAAAATATTAATTAGAACTTATGATTAAATACATATTGAAAATATTTTAAAATATTTGAGAAGCAAAAGAGTAATTTTGATGAGTACATCCTACAGAGAACTGGGGAAGGTGAGAGCCAGGTGGTGGAAAGCTTAATGAAAAGAGTTGCTGAAATGAATAGGACAAAGCTTATAAGTGAGTATCTTATTCCGCATTCAAAGCGTTATTTGATTTAAGTTGGATTTTACTAGTTAAAATACAATTAGAGTGGTACCGCGGGCATATATACTCGTCTCTTTATGGAGACGGGTTTTTTGTATTTTAAGGATGTAATCTAAAATTAAATATTTATAGTCAATAATACAGAGAGTAATTATATTAGTAGATTTTACAGAGAACTGGGGAAGGTGAGAGCCAGAGAATGGAAAGTATAATGAAAAGAGCTGTGGAGACAAATGGGACAAAGCCTATTAGGTGAGTATCTCATTTCGCATTCAAAGCGTTATTTGAGTTGAGCTGGGTTTAAGAATTAAACCAATTAGAGTGGTAACGCGGGTTATCTCGTCTCTTATATTTAATATAGAGGCGAGTTTTTTATTACAAAATTTAAACTAAGAGGTGTATAAAATGAAAAAGCATATTAGTCTATTTATGGTAATTTTACTGGTTTTATCAAGCTTACTTGTAGCTTGTGGGAAGGATGATAAGGCAAATTTAGAGGATAGTAATTCAGAAGTTGAAAGTTATTCATTAGATGGAATCAAGGATAAAGGTAAATTAGTAATGGGAACAAGTGCAGATTATCCACCTTTTGAATTTCATACGATGATAGATGGGAAAGATGAGATTGTTGGTTTTGATATTGAAATTGCAAAGTATATAGCTGATGAGTTAGGCGTAGAATTAGAGATAAAAGATATGGAATTTGATAAACTTTTAGGTGGATTATCTACTGGAATGTTAGATATGGTAGTAGCTGGTATGAATCCAGACCCTGAAAGGGAAGCAAACTTTACCGATATCTATTACGAAGCCAATCTTTCTGTTTTAGTTCATAAGGAAGATCAGTCTAAAATAACTTCCGTAGAGGATTTAGATGGCAAAAGTATAGGAGTACAAATTGGCACAACTCAAGAAGAGATTGCAAAGACAGAAATAAAAGATGCAGATGTTAAAAGTTTAAGTACAAATCCAGATATAGTGATGAATCTAAAGACTAAAAAAATAGATTGTGCCCTTATGGAAGCACCTGTTGCTGAATCTTTTGCAAAGGCAAATGATGATATTATGGTTGTAGAGGGTTTAACTATTGACACCGATGCTGGAGGTGTAGCCATAGCTGTAAAAGAAGGAAATGATGAATTAACTGATAAGTTAAATGAAATATTAGCTGAGGCAAAATCAAAAGGTTTACTGGAAAAATGGTTAGTTGAAGCAAATGAGCTTAACGATGCAGAATAGGTTAATAAATTAGGAGGAAAAAAATTGAACGTAGTAGAGTTATTGGTAAAATATAAACATTATTATCTAATAGGGATTAAAACAACTATATTATTATCTTTTTTATCTCTTATTATAGGGACTACCTTAGGAGCTTTATTAAGTCTTTTGAAACTATCAAAGGTTAAATTATTAAGGGCTATCTCATCTATATATATTGAGATAGTCCGTGGTACACCTATGATGGTGCAAATAGCTTTAGTTTACTTTGGAAGTTATGTAATTATGGGGGTAAATATGGATGGATTTTTAGCTGCTCTAATAGCTGTTTCCTTAAACAGTGCAGCCTATGTAGCAGAAATTATCCGTTCTGGCATTCAATCTATAGACAAAGGACAAACAGAAGCCAGTAGAAGCTTAGGTCTATCTGAGGGACAAACTATGAGATATATAATACTACCTCAGGCTATCAAAAATATATTGCCAGCTTTGGGAAACGAGTTTGTTACTTTGATAAAAGAGACCGCTGTAGCTTCCACCATAGGAGTAGCGGATTTAATGTATGCATCAAAAATAGTACAAAGTAGAAGCTTTCAGCCTTTCAATCCATTGATAATAGTAGCAGTAATATATTTTATATTCACCTTTACATTATCTAAGGTAATTGGATTATTTGAAAGGAGATTAGCCCACAATGATTAAAATAGAAAATCTAAATAAATACTTTGGAAATAAACATGTACTAAAGGATATAAACTTAGAAATAGAAGATGGTGAAGTCATTGGTCTTATAGGACCTTCTGGTTCTGGTAAAAGTACACTAATAAGGTGCATAGATTATTTGGAAGAACCCACATCTGGAAATATATATTATAATGATAAAAATATAGCTAAATCAGGGAATGGAATAGATAAAATAAGACAGCAAATTGGGATGGTGTTTCAACATTTTCATCTGTTTCCTCATAAAACGGTTTTGGAGAATATAACTTTAGCTCCAGTATTAACAGGAAAATTAACTAGGGAAAAGGCAGAAGAAAAAGCTATTGAACTCCTTAATACTATGGACTTATTAGACAAGAAAAATGCCTATCCAGGCTCCCTATCTGGAGGCCAAAAACAAAGGATAGCCATTGCTAGGTCCCTTGCCATGGACCCAGAAGTAATGCTTTTCGATGAAGTTACATCAGCCCTTGACCCAGAAATGGTTGGAGAAGTATTAAATGTAATGAAGGATTTAGCTAAAACAGGTATGACAATGATTGTAGTAACCCATGAAATGGCCTTTGCCAAGCAAGTAGCCAATAGGGTAATATTAATGGCTGACGGAGAAATTATTGAAGAAAACAATGCAGTTGAATTATTTGAAAACCCACAAAATCCAAGAACAATAGAATTTTTATCCAAAGTACTAGAATACTAATGGGACAGCGGGGACGGTTCTCCCTGTCCCAAAGCATCCTTTTCATTCATTTTTACTTTAAGCTTGATATTACATTTTCTACTGTTTTAACTATTTCACTCTTATTGCTTCTATTTGATGTTAATGCCCTTCTAGCTTCTTCTATTGTATTTACCGTTGACATATCGCTACCTGTCATTGTATTAGATATTGAATCCATTGTAGATAGAATTGCTTCTTTACTACTTTCTGTATTATCCCTTTTATAGGATTCTAATTGTGATTTTAAGATATTTTTCATTTAGATGCCTCCCATATTTATTTCATCTAATAGATATATTCACCATATAAAGTTTTTTTATTCTAAGATGTTATAATGGGACAGCGGGTGGGACAGCGGGGACGGTTCTCACTGTCCCAAAACTGTCTCAATTGGATTTTCTTTCCTTGACAATATGAAAGTTGAAGTAGTACGATAGAATAAGATTTATCAAAATATGAACAAGGAGGAACAGGAACGAATATTAAAACAATTTTAGCATTATTGTCAGCTATATTAATAACTCCTGTTATGTAAATTTTAGATCTTGTTTTCCATTATAGGATAATAAATGTCATACACCCTATAAATGCCAATAAAAATGCATACACTACC
>NZ_PPXX01000009.1 GCF_021655075.1 Clostridium sp. Cult2 | reverse complement strand
AATATAATTTAGATAGTACTAAAACACAAAAGAAATATATGCCCCCGGCACTAACATATGAACTTATTGTTAGTTATGGTAATAATATGGAGGATGTACTAGAAAGGATGTATTTTTATGTATGAACAGGATTATATAATGAGATTGATAAAAGAAATGATAAAGTTTATAGCAAAAATTTTTTTTCATAAAGATGAAATATCTTATGAATTATCAAATGAAGATGAATATTCTCAAACCGATTACCTTTACAAAGAATTATTAGTATTAATAGAATTAGGTAAAATTAATGAAGCTGAAAACCTATTATTTGAAAAACTAGATGAGAACAATAATAAATATATAGAACTAGTCTTAGATTTTTACAATAGATTAAATAATTTAGATGATGATTTTTTGGAGGAAAACAATTTTTCTAGAGAGGAAATAGCAGAGGGCTTAAAGGACATGGCGAAAGAATTTGGACTACAGAATAACTTCCCTTTTCTAGAGTAAATTTTAAAGAAAAAGAAAAGGATGGTTTTATTTTACTCCACCTATCACTATTCCTATTTCCATAAATATATAATATACTATAATGGACAAATATAATAATAGAGGTGAGATATGGGTAGCAATATCGTACTATTCATCATGGTTCTATTTTCTGTACTTGGCGGTATAGACAAGCTATTAGACAATAGGAATGGATTGGGAGAAAGGTTTGAAGAAGGGTTTAGAAGTATGGGTCCCTTGGCTACTACCATGATTGGTATTATAAGCTTATCTCCAGTTATTTCTCAATTGATAATGCCAATATTATTTCCACTATCTAAGCTGATTGGAGCAGACCCTTCAGTATTTATCTCTAGCATATTAGCTGCAGATATGGGGGGATATGCAACTAGTGTAGAGATTGCTAAGAGCCAAGAAATGGCTGAATATAGTGGATTAATACTAGCATCTATCATGGGAACAACTATTTCTTTTACAATTCCCGTATCTTTAAATTTAATTTCTAAAGAGGATTTTCCTTTTTTTACTAAAGGAATCCTTGCTGGTATTGTAACGATTCCTATAGGCATGATAATAGGCGGAATAACCATGAATATTCCAATGAAAGATATATGGATAAACTTAATACCTGTAATTATACTATCCATATTAATCGCCATTGGACTTTTTAAATTTCAAGAACAGACCATAAAAATTTTCAATGTGTTAGGAAGAAGTATTTTGGCAATTAGTTTTATAGGATTATTGTTTAGCATAGTAGACCTTGTATTAGGGATAAAGATAATTCCTAATATGGCTCCTTTTGAAGAAGGTATAATAATAGTTGGGAAAATTGGTGTAATTTTGTCAGGAGCTTATCCATTATTCTATGTTATTCATGAGAAATTTCATAAAAAGTTAAATAAAATATCAGAAAAAACAGGAATTAACCAATTTGCCTTGTTAGGACTATTGTCTTCCCTTGCTAACTGTGTACCTATGCTAGCAATTTATGATAAAATGGATAATAAGGGGAAGGTTATAAATGCTGCTTTTGCAGTTAGTGGTGCTTTTGTTTTTGGTGGTCAACTAGGTTTTGTATCAGGTATATCCCAAGAAGCAGTCACTCCTTTTATTTTGGCAAAATTAGTTGCAGGATTATCTGGAATATTACTTGCAAATCTATTAATAAAAGTAGGACAATGGGAAGAAGAAAAAATATAAAAATTTAGAGAGGGGTAATCTATTTTGAAAGTAAATGAAAGGATTAAAAGGTTAAGAGCTTTAATGAAGGAAAGAGGAATTACAGCTTATATAATTCCAACATTTGATCCGCATCAATCAGAGTACTTAGCAGATTATTATAAGACTAGAGTTTGGATTTCTGGATTTACTGGGTCAGCAGGAACAGTTGTGGTGACTGAAGATGAAGCCATACTTTGGACTGATGGAAGATATTTCATACAGGCGGAGAATCAATTAAAAGGCAGTGAAATCAAATTATTTAAAATGGGTATACCAGGTTTTCCTACCTATATTGAATGGTTAAGGGACAACTTAAATGAAGGAGATGCCCTTGGGTTCAATGGCAAAATATATCCTCAATCTGATGTAAAAAAACTAGAAAAAGAAATTAGTAAAAAGAAGGTTAAACTTGTAGATGAATATGACTTAATAGGAGAGCTATGGACTAATAGGCCTTCAATGCCTAAGAGTAGTGCTTTTGTTCATGATGTAAAATATACTGGAAAGACTGCTAAGGAAAAAATAGATGAAGTAAGAAAAAAAATGGAGAAAAAAGATGCAAATTATTTTTTACTTGGAAGTTTAGATGATATTGCTTGGGTTTACAATATTAGAGGTAGAGATGTATCATCTAATCCTGTTATCATATCCTATGCCCTTATATCTAAAGATAATGCTTGGTTGTTTGTAGATAAGGAAAAAATAGATGATAAAGTGGAATTTCATTTGAAAGAAAATGGTATAGAAGTAGAAGAGTATGATAAAGTCATAGATTATGTTAAAGACATAAAGAGGGGAAGTAAAGTATTTATAGATCCATCAATGATAAATAGATGGCTTTATAAAGGAATTCCTGAAGAATGTGAGATAATTGAAGGTGTTAACATAACTACTGAATTAAAAGGAATAAAAAATAATACTGAAATTGAAAACCAGAAAAATGCCTATATTAAGGATGGAGTGGCATTGGTTAAATTCTTGTACTGGCTAGATAAAAATCTTGGGAAGATCAATATTACTGAGGTATCTGCAGCAGAAAAACTAGAAGAGTTTAGAAAAGAACAAGAAGGTTTCATAGAGCCAAGTTTTGACACTATAGCTGCTTATAAAGAGAATGCTGCTATGATGCATTACAAAGCTGAAGAAGGAAAATCTAATTATGAACTAAAAAAGGAAAAGATGTTGCTTGTGGATTCGGGTGGACAATATTATGATGGAACTACAGATATAACAAGGACCATAGTATTAGGACATATTACAGAAGAAGAAAAGAAAGATTTTACCTTAACATTGAAAGGTCATATAAATCTTATTAATGCAAGATTTTTATATGGGGCTACTGGCTCCAATTTAGATGTATTAGCTCGCTATCCATTATGGCAAGAGGGAATAGATTATAAATGTGGTACAGGTCATGGAGTTGGCTTTTTATTAAGTGTCCATGAAGGGCCTCATAGAATATCTACCATGCCAAATAATGTAAAACTAGAAAAAGGAATGGTTGTTACAATAGAACCTGGAGTATATAAAGAAGGGAAACATGGTATTAGGATTGAAAATGTAGTTGTAGTAGTAGAAGACATAGAAACGGATTCAGGCCAGTTCATGAAATTTGAAACTATTTCCTATTGCCCTATAGATTTAGAAGGCATAGATGTAAATATGTTAACTGAAGAGGAAAAGAAATGGTTAAATGATTATCATGAAAGAGTATATGATGAGCTTTCCCCATATTTAATGGAAGAAGAAAAAGAATGGCTTAAGAAGGAAACTAGAAGTATATAAATTTTTAAAGTATAGAGGGGAGGTGGCCTTTTGGAATTACTCGATAAAAAGAATCTAGAATTGGAGGCAATTTTGGATAGTATAAAGGATGCAGTTTGTATTGTTGATGCTGAAGGGATAACAAAATATTGGAACAAAGGTGCAGAAAAATTGTTCAACATAGATAGAAAAGACATTGTAAACCACCATATTGTCGAGTTCTTTCCTAATTCTTTGCTTAAAAAAATAATTAAGGAAAAGAAGGCCTATGAAGATATTTACAATAGTCCAAAGGAAAATTGCTTCAACATTACGAGTGCTTCTCCTCTATATTTAAATGGGAATTTGGTGGGAGGTTTAAGCATAGATAGGGACATTACAGATCATATTAAGACAACTGAACTTTTAAGAAAAACCCAATCTAATTTACAAGCTTTACAGCAAGAGATTTCAGTCATGAATAAAAACAGGTCTTCTTTTTCGAAAGCTCTAGGAAGTAACAAAAAATTTAGAGAAGCAATAAAATTGGCCAAAGATATGGCTTGCTCTAATATAAACATTTTGATTAATGGGGAAAGTGGCACAGGAAAAGAATTATTTGCTAGGGCTATTCATTTGGAAAGTGGCAGAGAAGGGTACTTTGTTCCCATAAATTGTAGTGCTATTCCCAATGAGCTTATAGAAAGTGAGTTGTTTGGATATGCACCAGGGGCTTTTACGGGTGCATTAAAGGAAGGTAGAATTGGAAAGATAGAGTTGTCTCATAGAGGTACATTATTTTTAGATGAAATTGGAGATATGCCTCTTAATATGCAACCTAAAATACTTAGAGTCATAGAAGATGGAGAAATAATGCGAGTAGGTAGCGAGAAGAGTTTAAGGATAGATATTAGAGTGATTGCAGCTACAAATAAAAACTTAGAGAAAATGGTGGAAGAAGGTTCTTTTAGAAAGGATTTATATTATAGATTAAACTCCGTTATAATAAACATACCCCCATTAAGGGAGAGGAAGGATGATATACCTCTATTGGCTAATAGGTTTGTTGAAGATTATTGTATGGAGTATGGAGTAAATATATTAAGTTTTTCCCCTGAAGTTATGGAGGCTTTTATAAGTCATGATTGGGAAGGAAATGTAAGAGAACTCAACAACCTTATTGAGCGAATGGTAATAATGGCAAAAAATAATAATTCCAATGTTATCGATGTAGACTTATTACCAGATAATATTTTAACAAAAGTATCTAGGAATACTAAAGGTAGAAAAAATCCTTATGATTTAAACTTTGCCATATCTAATGTTGAAAAAACCATTATTTTAAAGGCATTAGAAGCTACTGGAAACAACAAGACAAAGGCAGCAAAATTACTTAACATTCCAAGGAGTACCTTATATTTCAAGATGGATAAATATAATATAGAAGAAACGTCAATAGACTGACAGTAGTGTCAATACAATGACAATTTTATTAATTGGAATTTGATGTAGAAAGCTTAAAATCTTCGAAGAATTAACAGACTATTTGAAAAAAATAAAATATTTGAAATTGAGATACAAAAACCGTCAATAAATTGACGGTTTTTCATAAAGAAACTATAAGATTTTTATATTAAATGGCTCTAAATCTGTATTTAACCTTAATGGCATCATATTTGCATTATAGTATATTAATATTATATGTGGAGGAAGTGATATAAATGAGAATCGGTGAGCATCCCATTTTATCTTTTAAGAAGGGTGAGGAAATAAAATTTACTTATGATGGAAAGGAATATGTTGGATTTAAAGGAGACACCATTGCTTCAGCTTTACATGCAGCTGGTGTGAAGGCTTTAGGCCATCATCATAAAACTGGAAGAGCTAGAGGGTTTTATTGTGCAATTGGTAACTGTTCTTCTTGTTTAATGACAGTTAATGGAGAACCTAATGTTAGAATTTGTGTAGAGGAACTAAAAGAAGGGATAGTAGTGGAGACTCAAAAGGGAAAGGGTGAATTAAGATGAAAACTACAGAAATTGCTATAATTGGAGGAGGACCTGCTGGTCTATCTGCTGCCATATCTGCTGCATATTCTGGAGCAAAAATTACAATTATTGAAAGAAATCACAATTTAGGAGGACAGCTTAAAAAACAGACCCATAAATTTTTTGGTTCTCAAAAACAATATGCTTCTACCAGGGGGTTCGATATAGCTACTATTTTAGAAAATGAGCTAAAAAAATATAAAGACCAGGTTGAAATTCTTACAAATGCCACAGTCCTTGGCTTATATGAAGATGATGTTCTTACCATAGAACATGATAGACAATATATAAAATTAAAGCCAGAAAAGATAATAGTGACTACAGGTGCATCAGAAAAGTTTTTAGCTTTTCCAAACAACGATTTACCAGGAATCTATGGAGCTGGTGCAGTTCAAACCCTTATGAACGAATATGGAGTAAAACCTGGGAACAATGTACTTATGGTAGGAGCTGGCAATATTGGACTTATTGTTAGTTACCAGCTTATGCAAGCAGGTGTAAATGTAAAGGCCATAATAGATGCAGCTCCCAAAATTGGTGGTTTTTTGGTACATGCTTCAAAGGTTAGAAGAATGGGAATTCCTATATTAACATCCCATACAATCAAATATGCACATGGTAAAGAAACAGTAGAAAAAGCAACTATATGGCAATTAGATAACAATTGGGAACCCATACCTAATACGGAGAAGGATTTGGATGTTGATGTTATCTGTATATCTGTAGGATTATCGCCTTTAACTGAATTTCTATGGCATATAGGCTGCAAGATGAAATATATTCCCGAATTAGGAGGACATGTACCTATTAGGAATGAGAATTTAGAGACCAATGTCCCTGGCATATTTGTGGCAGGTGATGTAGCAGGTATTGAAGAAGCTAGTAGTGCTATGGTAGAAGGTAGATTAGCTGGGCTATGTGCCGCAAATAGTTTAGGGTATATTAAGGAAGATTATGAACTACTTAAAGAGGATTGTATTCAACAGTTAGATTCTCTAAGGTCAGGGCCAGTAGGAGAAAAAATTCGAATAGGAATTAATAAAGTTATAGTTTAGGAGGGGTAGAAATGTTGATTAAAACAGGAGTGCCAACAAAGGAAGATATAGATGGGATTACTCCTTCTAAGGAAAGAAGGGCAAAAGGACCTGTAGCAGTTATTGAATGTTATCAAAAAATACCTTGTAATCCCTGTTATACTGCTTGTAAAATTGGAGCAATTAAAGAGTTTAAAGATATTAATGATAGGCCAGAGATAGATTTTGATAAATGTATAGGCTGTGGGCAATGTATAACAAAATGTCCTGGTCTTGCAATATTTATTATAGATGAAAGCTATTCAGATGAAGAAGCTTTAATACAAATACCTTATGAATTTTTACCATTGCCAGAAAAAGGAACTTATGCTACTGGACTAGATAGGGAAGGGAAACCTGTATCTAGGGTTAAGGTAATGAAGGTAGTAGAAGGTAAATATCCAAACAAGACATCAATTGTAACTTTAAAAGTTCCTAAAGAATATTCCATGGATATAAGGTCTTTCAATATAGAAGATTATTATAGTTATAATACCATGATTTGTCGTTGCGAAGGTGTGACTCTTGGTGAAATAAGAGAGTTAATTAGGCAGGGATATAAAACCGTTGATGAAATAAAGAGGATAAGCAGGGCAGGAATGGGGCCTTGTCAAGGGAGAACTTGTAGACAGTTAATAATGCAGGAAATAGCTAGAATTACAGGGCAAAATATAGCAGATATGCCTATGAGTACTTTTAGGCCACCTACTAAGCCTATTAATTTAGGCCTTCTAACTGGAGGTGAAGATGATGAATAAGACTGCAAATATTGTAATAATTGGTGGAGGTATTTCCGGGACTTCCATAGCTTATCATTTAGCTAAAAAGGGTGTAAAGGATATAATTTTAATAGAAAAAGCCTTTTTAGCTAGCGGTTCTACTGGAAGGTGTGGAGCTGGTATAAGGATGCAATGGGGAACAGAAAGAAATTGTAAATTATCCAAGATGTCCGTGGAGTTTTATGAAAATGCCAATGAAGAATTAGAATATGAAAGGGATATTGAATTCAACCAAGGGGGTTATCTTTTGGTTGCTGGTACAGAAAAGGAAGATGAACAGTTTAAGAAAAATGTAGAGTTACAGAATCGTTTAGGCATTCCTTCTGTATATTTAACTCCCAAGGAAGCTAAAGAGATAATTCCTCATATGGATGAATCCAAAATAGTAGGTGCAACTTTTTGTCCTAAAGATGGCCATTTGAATCCATTTCATACTACTGAAGCCTTTGCCAACGCAGCCAAAAGGTTAGGGGTAGAGTTTATGACCTATACTAAGGTAACGGGTATTGAAACTCGAGGAAATAAAATTATGGGAGTATATACTGACAAAGGTTATATTTCTACACCTATAGTGGTAAATGCTGCAGGAGCCTATTCTAAAGAAATTGGTGAAATGGTCAATATTGACATTCCTGTTTATGCTCAAAGGCATCAAGCACTTGTTACTGAACCAGTTGAACCTATTCAAAAACCTATGTATATGGGATTTTCATTAAATATCTATTGCCAACAAACCCCCCATGGTAGTTTTATAATGGGAAGAGGGGACGACAATGAGCCTAAAGATCTTAGGATAACTTCTTCTTGGGAGTTTATGGAGGAGATGGCTAAGACTTGTTGTGAATTACTTCCTTTACTTGGAAAGTTGAATGTTGTTAGACAATGGGCTGGTCTTTATACTATGACAGCTGACGCTCAACCTATATATGGTGAGGTAGAAGGGTTAGATGGTTTTTATCTGGCTTTAGGTTTTAGTGGTCATGGTTTTATGTTGGGGCCTGCCACTGGACTTTTAATGGCTGAAACCATTTTAGGTGAACCTACTACTATAGATATTAGTAGTTTAGATATGGATAGATTCAAAAGAGGTGAGTTGATATTTGAACCATCTGTTGTATAATAATTAACAAAGGGGGTTGTATTTTGAAATATTTAGTTGCAAATCCAGAACTTTGCATAGAGTGCAGAGCTTGTGAAGAAGCCTGTTCTAAAGCTTATTTTAAGGAAAACAATCGAGAAAAATCTAGAATTAGAATAGGTGGCAATAATTCGAGGAAAAAAATTACTGCATGTACTCAATGTGGTGAGTGTATAGACATATGCCCAGTAGAGGCTTTATATAGGGATGAGAAAGGTATTGTAAGACTAGATAAGAAAAAATGTGTAGGCTGCTTTATGTGTGTAGGATTTTGTCCGGAATTTGCTATGTTTGACCATGAGGATTACTTAGAACCTTTTAACTGTATAGCCTGTGGAATATGCGTCAATTCATGTCCTACTGAAGCTATTCATATAGAGGAGAAATAAGGGAGGGGTAATGTGAAAAAATTAGCTGATTTTGAGTATCAATTGAGTGAAATTGAAAAAGGCTATAACGGTAGAACTTTATATATAAATTTAACTAATAACGAGATAAAGGAAAAAGAAGTCACCAATACTATGAAGGATAAACTAATTGGTGGTAGAGGTTTTGGTCTATGGTATCTATGGAATGCAGTTACTCCGGAAACCAAATGGGATGACCCAGAAAATGAAATTGTAATTTCTACAGGTCCTATAGGAGGAATAACTCAATATCCAGGAGCAGGGAAATCTACAGTAGTAACCCTATCTCCTTTAACTGGAATTCCTATAGACAGTAATGTGGGAGGATATTTTGGACCTTATTTAAAATTTTCTGGATTTGATGCTTTAGAGGTTATTGGAAAAGCTGATGAGGATGTAATTATATTTATAGATGGAAATAATGGAAAGGTTCAGATTGAAAAATCAAATATACAGGAAAAAGATAGCCATATACTGGCTGAAAAATTAACTGAAAATTATGCCATTGATGACGAAGATAAGAAAAATATATCAGTAGTATCTACAGGTAGTGCTGCTGAACATAGTTTAATGTGTATGTTAAATTTTAGTTTTTATGATGTAAGAAGGGAAGCTACTAGACTTAAACAAGCTGGTAGGGGAGGCACAGGTACAGTATTTAGAAACAAAAATATTCAAGCTATTGTAGTTAGGTATAAGGGTACTAAAGGAAACCTGAATAATCCAGCAGACCAAAGGAAAATAAATAAAACTGGTATTAAACTCCATAGGGAAATAGCTGAACTAGATAATAAACAAAATAGGATGAGGGAAATTGGAACTGCAAATATTATTGAGGTAATGGATGAATACGATTTATTACCGGTTCATAATTTTAAGTTTGGTAGCCATAAGGATACTTATAAAATTTCTTCAGATGTATTTAAGAAAAAAGTTACTCAGAATATGCCAGACGGATGCTGGTATGGATGTAGTATGTCCTGTGCTAAGGCAGCTGATGGGTTTATTCCAGAAACAGGACCTTATAAAGGACAAAAGGTAATCGTAGATGGACCAGAATATGAAAATGCTGCTGGTTTAGGCTCTAATATAGGGGTATTCTGCCCTAATGGAGTTTTAGAATTGAATTTTTACTGCGATACCTACGGTTTAGATATTATATCCTTTGCTACCACTACTGCATTTATTATGGAATGCTATGAAAACGATATAATAAATAAAGAAATAACTGGTGGTTTAGAGCTTAATTTTGGGAACAAGGAAGCAGCCCTAGAATTATTGCATCAGATGGCAAGAGGAGAAGGATTTGGTAAGCTAGCTGGTTTAGGTGTAAGAAGACTTAAAGAAATATTCGTTAAAGAATATGGAGCAGATAAAGATTTTCTTTGGGATATAGGAATGGAACAAAAGGGACTAGAGTATTCTGAATATGTTAGCAAGGAAAGTTTAGCTCAACAGGGAGGTTATGGCCTTACAAATAAAGGACCTCAACATGATGAGGCTTGGCTCATATTTATGGATATGGTAAATAACCAGATACCTACCTTTGAGGATAAAGCAGAAGCTCTCCATTATTTTCCTATGTTGAGAACTTGGTTTGGATTAAATGGATTATGTAAATTGCCTTGGAATGATATAGCCCCAGCAGACAATCATCTAACAGATGAACCAGCAAAAATTCCTGAACATGTACAAAATTATGTGGATTTATATAACGGAGTTACAGGTAAAAATATCGATGAAGATGAGCTCATAAGGCAATCAGAAAGGGTATATAATCTTCAAAGGATATTCAATATTAGAATGGGCTATGGTAAAAGAATTCATGATAAAACTCCTTATCGTTCCATGGGGCCAGTAACGGAAGAAGAATATCTATCTAGACAGGAAAGATATGATAATCAGTTAAAAGAATTTTTAAATTATGATGTAGAAGGGAAAACCACAGTTGAAAAGATAAAGGTTTTACGAAAATATAGGGAAGAACAATATGAAAAATTAACAGATGCAGTATATAAAAGAAGGGGTTGGACTTTGGATGGAGTACCAACGCCAGAAAAATTGAAGGAACTTGGTGTGGACTGGCCAGAATTATTAGAAGTAGTAGAAAAACATATTTAAAGGTGGTTTGGATGATTACTGTAAATGGGAAAAAATATCCTCATAAAGATGGATTAACTGTTGAAAAGCTTTTAAAAGAGAAGGGATATGTATATCCTAGGATTACTGTTAGGATTAATGGCAAGGTAATTGAAGAGGAAGATTATTCTAATACTATAATAAAAAAAGGCGATCAGGTGCAATGTTTGCACCTGATGGCAGGTGGATAAGAAGGTAGAGGTGGTATCCATAGAAGGTAAAATTTTTAATATTATGAAATATTCTATACATGATGGACCAGGAATTAGAACAACGGTTTTTTTAAAAGGTTGTCCATTAAGTTGTCTGTGGTGTCATAATCCAGAAAGTCAAAATATTAATAATAATCTTATGTTTTTCCCTAATCGCTGTATAGGCTGTAGGGTGTGCATAGAAGCCTGCACACAAAATGCCATTAAGGAAGTAAAAGGTATGGTAATTACAGATAAAGGCAAATGTATAGAATGTGGCCATTGTACTTTAGTATGCTATGCAGAAGCAAGGGAGATGGCAGGCAAAACTATGACTGTTAATCAGGTAGTATATGAAATAGTAAAGGATAAGGATTTCTATGAACAATCTGGAGGAGGGGTTACTTTTTCAGGAGGAGAACCTTTAATGCAGCCTAAGTTTTTAATTGAGTTATTAAAGGAGATGAAAAAAAGAGGGATACACACTACCGTTGATACAAGTGGTTTTGCTTCAAAACAAATAATAGAAGAAGTAAGCCGGTATACTAGTCTATTTCTTTATGATTTAAAACATATGAATCCTATAAAACATCAAAAATACACTGGGATGTCAAATTATATTATTTTAGAAAACCTTAGATTTCTTAGTGAGATGAATAAAGAAATAATTATCCGTATACCAATAATACCTAGGGTAAATGATAGTGAAGAAGATTTAAAGGCTTTTAGGGATTTTATCAAAACTTTGCCTAATGTGAAAGAAGTAAATTTGCTGGCTTATCATAATATGGGAGAAGAAAAATATAATAGACTTGGTATATTATATAAAATGAAGGGTATTGAAGAAACTAGTTTAGAAAAGTTGGATTTTGCTCTTAATATTATTAATAGTTGTGGTGCAAATGTGAAGACGGGGAGTTGATTTATTGAATGCCAGAGTTAAAAGGTTAAAACAAGAAAGTCTAGAGGCTGTTCCAAGAATTTCTCTAGAAAGAGCACAGATAGTTACTGAAGCTTATAAAAAATACCAAGGTAAGGTTTCAATTCCAGTACTTCGAGCTTTAATTTTTAAAGAATTATGTGAGAAAAAAACTATATGTATAAATGAAGGAGAGCTTATTGTAGGAGAAAGAGGCCCTTTACCTAAAGCTACTCCAACCTATCCTGAACTTTGCTGTCATTCTGTAGAAGACCTTCAAACAATTGATAGAAGAGAAAAGGTTTTTTTTAGAGTAGATGATGAATCAATAAGAATTCAAAAAGAAGATATAATACCTTTTTGGAAAGGTAAATCAATGAGGGATTTGTTATTTAACCAGATGACAGAGGAATGGAAAGATTGTTACAGTGCAGGAATCTTTACTGAATTTATGGAACAAAGAGCTCCAGGTCATACAGTTGGAGATAATAAAATATTTAATAAGGGTTTTTTAGATTTTAAAAAAGAAATAGAAAATGAAATTGGAAAATTGGATTTTATAAATGATATTAAAGCCTATGACAAAAATGAACAACTTAAGGCTATGGCTATATGTTGTGATGCTATAATTACCTTTGGTAAAAGGCATGGATTAGCAGCTAAAAGGCTTGCAGATTTAGAGGGAAATCCTGTAAGAAAACAAGAATTACTAGAAATTGCTGAAGTGTGTAACTATGTTCCAGCAAATAAACCTAGAAATTTTAGAGAAGCTCTACAAGCATATTGGTTTGTACATCTTTCTGTAATAACGGAGCTCAACACATGGGATGCTTTTAGTCCAGGTAGACTTGACCAACATCTATATCCTTATTATAAACAGGGAATAAAAGATGGGAGTTTAACCAGGGAAAAAGCCAAAGAACTTCTCCAACTATTTTGGATTAAATTCAATAATCAACCTGCACCTCCAAAGGTAGGTGTAACCCTACAAGAAAGTGGAACGTATACGGATTTTGCTAATATTAGCTGTGGTGGAGTAAAATCTGATGGAAATGATGGGGTAAATGAGGTTAGTTATATTATTCTTGAAGTAATAGATGAAATGAAATTAGTTCAACCAAGTACTAATATTCAGTTAAGTGCAAAAAATTCTAATGAGTTTTTGAAAGCAGCCATCAATATAATTAAAAAGGGATGGGGGCAACCTTCAATATTTAATACAGAAACAATAATAGAAGAAATGTTAAGAGTAGGGAAATCCATTGAAGATGCAAGATGTGGAGGAACTAGTGGTTGTGTAGAGACAGGTGCCTTTGGTAAGGAAGCCTATATATTAACAGGATATTTAAACTTGGTGAAAATTTTAGAAATCACACTTAATAATGGAGTAGACCCATTAACCAAAAAAGTCATTGGTATTAGAACAGGTAATCCAAGGGAATTTGAAAGTTTTAATCAACTTATGGAGGCATATAGAAAACAAGTAAATCATTTTGTGGAAATAAAAATTAGGGGAAACAATATTATTGAAAGATTATATCAAAAATATATGCCATCACCATTCTTATCGGTTATTATTGATGATTGTATAAAGAATGGTGAGGATTATAACGCAGGTGGAGCTAGATATAATAGCATGTATATTCAAGGTGTAGGCATAGGAACATTAACGGACAGCTTAAGTTCAATTAAATACCATATATATGATAATAAAAATTTAACTATAGATGAACTTCTAAAGGTATTGAAAAATAACTTTGAGGGTGAAGAAAGAATAAGACAATTGTTATTAAATAAAACCCCTAGATATGGAAATGATGATGATTATGCTGATGATTTAATGATAGAAGCTTTTAATATATTTTATAATGAAGTAAATGGAAGACCATCCATTAAAGGGGGCAATTATAGGATAAATATGCTACCTACAACATGCCATGTTTATTTTGGTTCAGTAACAGGAGCTACACCAGATGGAAGGAAAGCCTATGAACCCCAATCTGAAGGCATATCGCCAGTACAAGGTACTGATAGATTAGGGCCTACAAGTGTAATAAAATCTGCATCAAAGATGGACCATATTAAAACTGGTGGCACCTTATTAAATCAAAAATTTACACCATCCTTATTGGAAGATGAAAAGGGTATAAAAAATCTAATGTACCTCATTAGAACCTACTTTAAATTAGGTGGACACCATATACAATTTAATGTTGTTAATGCAGATATGCTTAAAGATGCTCAATTAAATCCTGATGAATATAAGGACTTAATCGTAAGGGTAGCAGGATATAGCGATTATTTCAATGACCTTAACGAAGGTTTACAAAATGAAATTATAGCAAGAACTGAACACAAAGAATTTTAAAATAAAATTGATACTAAATATGTATAAAGGCAAATAACGAAAAGAAGCACCTAAATAGGGGCTTCTTCTTTAATGCCGATTACTTCATAAAAGTGTTCGCTACTATACCTTATCATTCCATATTTTTGGCCCTGCATTTCAGCTAAGTACTTTAATTCTTTACCAGGAATTTCCATTGGGTCATCGTCTATTATATTTCGTTTTCTATCCTTTAGTAAACATAGATAAATCTCCTGATCCTTTAATTCATCAACTTCTATACCCAATATCTTTAATTTTTTTGAAAAGAACATGTTTATCCCCCCTTATGCTTACTAATTAAATACAATAGATATAAAAACTATCCCTTATAGTATATATTACCATTGATTATTAAAAATATAACACTTATTTTCAATAATCCGGATATTCAATAAGTTCTCTTTTTGGTGCCAGGCACCAAAAAGAGAACTTATTTATAATAAT